>JAUVAS010000091.1 GCA_030591585.1 Flavobacterium sp.
GAAATGCCAGGTTTAATGAGTTTACGTGAAGAATACAAAGGTGAAAAGCCTTTAAAAGGAGCAAGGATTGCAGGTTGTTTACACATGACTATTCAAACTGCAGTTTTGATTGAGACTTTAGTTGATCTTGGTGCAGAAGTTACTTGGAGTTCATGTAACATATTTTCAACTCAAGATCAAGCTGCTGCTGCCATTGCTGCTGCTGGAGTTTCGGTTTATGCATGGAAAGGATTATCTGATGAAGAATTTGATTGGTGTATTGAACAAACTCTATTTTTTGGAGAAGATAAAAAACCGCTAAATTTAATTTTAGACGATGGTGGAGATTTAACGAATATGGTTTTAGATAGATATCCTGAATTGGTAAAAGATATCAAAGGATTATCTGAAGAAACTACAACAGGCGTTCATCGTTTATACGATCGAATGAAAGCTGGCACATTACCAATTCCTGCAATTAATGTAAACGACTCGGTTACAAAATCTAAATTTGACAACAAATACGGCTGTAGAGAAAGTGCTGTTGATGCGATTCGTCGTGCAACCGACACCATGCTTGCTGGTAAAGTTGTAGTTGTGGCGGGTTATGGTGATGTTGGTAAAGGTACTGCTGCATCTTTTAAAGGAACTGGCGCAAGAGTAATTGTTACCGAAATTGATCCTATTTGTGCCTTACAAGCTGCAATGGAAGGTTTTGAAGTAAAGAAAATGGATAATGTTATCGCTAAAGCGGACATTGTTATCACTACAACTGGAAATAAAGATATTATTCAAGAACGTCATTTTAAAGCTTTAAAAGACAAAGCTATTGTTTGTAATATTGGTCATTTTGATAATGAAATTGATATGGCTTGGTTGAACGAAAATTATGGTAACACTAAAATTGAAATCAAACCACAAGTAGATCAATATAATATTGATGGAAAAGAAATAATCTTATTAGCCGAAGGTAGATTAGTAAATTTAGGTTGTGCAACAGGCCACCCTAGTTTTGTAATGAGTAATTCTTTTACCAACCAAACTTTAGCCCAACTGGAATTATGGTTACACCCTGAGCAATATGAGAATAAAGTTTATATGTTACCAAAACATTTAGATGAAAAAGTTGCTCGTTTACACTTAGAAAAAATTGGTGTTGAATTAGACGAATTAAGACCAGATCAAGCTGCATATATTGGTGTTGAAGTTAAAGGTCCTTACAAACCTGAATATTATAGATATTAATTTAGCTTTATTCTAAAATATTTTAAAACTTCTAAGTATTTTCTTAGAAGTTTTTTTTATTTTTAACGAACTCTAATCGAATTATTGTCATGAAAAATATATTAGTCCCTATTGGAAATCATGAAAATGCAATAAATACTTTGCAATACGCCATTGATTTTGCCGAAAAGATAAATGCTAAAATTTATTTAGCTCATGTTTTTAGTAGCTCAACAATATCTGGCTCCTTTGTCAAAATGGATAATCTTTTGGAAAAAGATAGTAAGAATGTTTTATTAGAACATTTATCAAACGTTAATAAAAAAAATGTTGAAATATTTTCAAAATCTCTTAAAGGGCATACGATAATTAATGGTGTTGAGCACTTGGTTGAAATTTTTAATATCGATTTAATAATTACATCAACGAAAAATGATACCTCTGATAAATCTGTTTTTCTTGGAAAAATAACAGGCTCATTTGTTAAAGATTTGAAAACACCTGTTTTAATAATTCCTTCTAATGCTACCTTTAAACCAATTTCTAAAGTATTAATGGCTGTAAAATCTGGTAAAATAAAATTACAATCTACATTAGAACCACTACAAAAAATCAAGGATAGCTTTAATTCAAAACTTCATTTGCTTCAAGTAATTACCCCAACTTTAAATGAAAATGATATTGCTCTGCATAGCGAATTAGAGCAAATGGCTTCAAAAAAAATCAAAACAAAAAATGCAACTATTTTTCAAGCTGTACTAGAGTTTTTACATGAAGAAAATCCCGATTTAATTTGTGTTATTCGCCGAAAAAGGGGTTTCTTTAAAAAATTATGGGAACAAGATGTGGTAAAAAAGGTTGATTTTGAAAGTAAGATTCCTTTATTGGTTTTAAAGGGGAAAGTTTAATATAGTTAGGGGCTATAGCTCAGTTGGCTAGAGTGCTTGACTGGCAGTCAAGAGGTCCGGGGTTCGAATCCCCGTAGCTCCACAATCAAGTAAAATTTGAGATCACAGATTTGAAAAGATGTATAATTGCTCAAAACAATTGAAGATTTTATTTGCAGAATGGGAATAACTGGAATCTTGAAATAATCCCCCTAGCTCCACACTACTAAAAATAATCTTTGATGTATTTCATAAAAAAACCCAACTTTCGTTGGGTTTTTAGTTTTTTTCAAATATCAATATTTTATTGATCCCACCATACAGGAGCAATAGGTGATTTTTGATTTGCAAGAACATTTTGGCTGTTCCTATTCAATTCTGTTGTTGGGTAATTGGCTCTTCTAAACCACTCACCTAAAAATTCATTATCATCAGAATCTTCTTCACTTCTTATAGTTAATCCTTTAAAAACATCATCAGAAAAATCATATCTTCTATGATCTACAAAAGTTTCTGGGTTTAAGAAATTATTGATATATTTTTCTTTCATAATATGGTTAAGCATTAATGATCCTTCACCAACATCTATTGAGGTATCTCCCATATAATTAGCCCCATTAACTTCATACATACTCATACTTGCTTGAATTCCTTCCATATAAGCTGTATATGCTTCTCCTGTAGATCCAACACTTGTCTGATTTCCTCCATTTGCTAAAAATACTGCTTCAGCTTTAATAAACATCGCCTCTGCATAAGTAACTAATGATAATGGAGAATCAATACTTGTATAAAAACCATCTGATTTAAAGAAAGTATTTGCATCTGACCCATCAGGTGATTCACCTAATCCTCCACTTATAAAACCTTTCCATTCTGTATCGCCATCAGGTATTTCAGCCATCACAGGTAGTCTAGGGTCAATTTCTAATAAACCGCCTTCAAATGGATAATAATCACCATTCATTGAGCTTACTAATTGACTTGCAATATCTCGGTGAAAATTTCCTGTATTTCTTGCTAGAACCTCACTAGAATACCAAGGGTTAATGTTTTTATCATCGTAAAACATTTGAAAATTATCGGCATTTGAAGTAAATCCATTTTCAATACTAGCTAATGCAGCAGAACCAGATGCAGCAAGACCATTCACTTTAATTAAGTGTAATTGATAACGAGCCTTAATTGTATAAGCAGCTCTTAACCATTTGTCAAAATCACCATCATAAATTAAGTCTTCTCTACCCATTGAAATATTTGAATTATCTGCACTTTCTAGAGTAGAAATTGCTCTATCTAATAACCTAAATATTTCATTATAAATTGATTCTTGTGTATCAAACTTAGGAAATAAGTTTTGAGGTGCTTCTGTAGCTTCTACATAAGGGATATTGTCCCATGTATCAGCAGCAATACCTATGTTAATTGCAGTTAAAATATCTGCTACAGCTCCATAATGAAGTGCTCCTTCATCTAATGCTTTTTCTTTAATAACTTTTAAGTTTGGCAAAATATACAAATATACTTGTGACCAAAGACCACTAGCTTCAGTTTGACCTGCAGCTCCTCCTCCTTGACTCACAAAGTTTTGTACATAATTTCCAAAAGTTAATTCGGCAGAACGTTGCCCTTCCATTGTACTATGGATTACAGGCCCTAATAAATCACTCATCCTTAATTGTTCAGCCTGTGCTGTACCAGATGGTGTGTTTACGTCAAAATAGCTATCACTACAAGCTGTAATTCCAACCGCTAGTAATACTATCAATATTATTTTTGTTATAAATTTTTTCATCATTTTCTAATTTTAAAATCCAAGTTTAACACCAAATGAATAACTTTCACTTAAAGGAGTATTTAATCCTGTAAATCCATATACATTACTACCAGCACTATATTGGTTTCCTTCTGGGTCATAACCTCTAAATGGTGTCCACAATAATATATTATGTGCACTAGCTGAAAGAGAGAATCTATCTAAATTTAATTTATCCATAAAGTTACCTCTAAAGTTATAAGTTAAACCTATATTTCTTATTTTAACCCAAGAAGCATCTTGAATTAAAATTTCTGAGGCCCTGTTATAACGTGTAGAACTTCTATAATAGCTATTAGCATCAATAAAAGTTTCTTGCGTGTTAGTAACAAACCCACCATTACCATCATCCATAACTCCATCCAATACAGTATTTTCATTTCTAAATTCAGTAATTTCTAAGTGACCATTTCTTATTCCATTTCTTTGTCCAGAATCATAAACATCTCCTCCTTCTTTCCATTCAACTAGGAAATTGAAACTAATATTCTTATATGTAAAATCACTACCTAATGAAGTAACAAAATCTGGGAAAGCATTACCAACAACAACTCTTTCAGTAAAATCAACTCTTGGTTTACCATCGTCACCAATATATCGTTCGCCATCAATATAAAGCCATTTCCAGCCGTAAAGTGTTCCCATTTTATCTCCTTCTCTTACTTCAGAAGTTACACCAGGAAACCCACTATCAGCAAAAATAACCGCTTCAATATCTTCAGGTAAATCTAATACTTTACCTTCACTTGTTGACCATGTTAAAAATGCATTCCAAGTGAAATCATCATTTTTTATGATATCTCCACTAATCAATAATTCATGCCCATAAGATTCAAAATCTCCTGCATTTCTGGTAATTCTAGATAATCCTGATGAATATGCTGTTCCTACTCCAAAAATTTGATCCTTAACTCTTGTATTATAATATGCATAATCAATACGTAATCTATTTTTAAAGAATCTTAAATCTGCACCTATTTCATACGATTGATTCTTTTCAGGAACAATGTCTTCATCCCCTAAAGCAGTACTAGATCTATAACCTCCAGAACCTCCAAATGGAAAATCACCATCTGCTACAAAATAATGTCCAATTTTACCAAATCCAGGTCCTTTTCCAACTTCTGCCCAAGATGCTCTTAATTTACCATAAGTAAAGAAATCTCCTTCACCAAACAAACTGTGTACATCATATGCTAAGCTAATAGATGGGTAAAAGAAAGAACGGTTATCTTTTGGTAATGTTGAAATCCAGTCATTTCTACCTGTAACACTTAAGAATAATTTATTTTTATAATCAATTTTAAATTCACCAAAAACACCAACATTTCTTAATTGAACAATACTGTTGCCTGCAAATGTATTGATGGTATTAGCTAGTTCATTAATTCCTGGTACATTTAATGTTTCCCCTCTAATCCAAGAGTAATCTCTTTTTGAATCAGAAACTTGATGACCTAATGTTAATGTTGAATGAAAATCTTCACTCCAATCTTTAGTCATAATAACTAATAAATTAGACTCTAAAGCGAAAAAATTAACATTTTCATTTACAATAAATCCTCCTACTTGAGTACCTGTATCTAAATCTGGTGGTACAAATCTATTTCTTACATCTGAATAATTATCAACTTGTGCGGCATAAATTACATTTATCCATTCTTTTGGTGACCAATTAAAAGTAGCGCTACCAATCCAACGATTTACATCATCTTTTAAATTACTTGTTTCTAAAAAATATCTTGGATTATCAATAATTCCTTTTGAATAATTTCTCTGTGTACCATCAGCATTATGCCAATCGTTAATATCATATGTAGGTGACCAATATGAAAGAGAACTAAATACTGATTTATCTCCTCCATTTGATCTAGATCCTCCAGAATTTGTATATGAAACAGAAGTCGCTATTTTAAATTTATCTGTTACCTGATACCCTCCATTAAATCTAATTGTGGTTTTATCGTAACTAGTGTTCGGCATAATTCCCTCTTCACTACTATTTCCTACAGAGAAAAAATAATCTATTTTTTCATTTGCTCCAGCAATATTAAAATTAAGTTGCGTATTTACTCCTGTACGAAATAAATCATACGGGCTGTAAAAACGATCATTAGTCAAATCAACAACTGTTCCATCATCTTGTGTAAATGAATCATCTGTATATGGTACACCCCAAGTATAGAAAGCAAAACCATAGTCGTCATAACCATCTTCTTCATCAGGGTTTGAAACGGCTCCTGGTCTTCCAGAAGTACGATGCCCTTCACGATATGTCTTTTGTAAATCTGGTGTTGTTTTAACTTTTCTAATAGTCGTTGAAGCAGAAATTCCAATTTTGGCTTTTCCTTGCTTACCTTTTTTTGTTGTAATAACAATTGCACCATTTGCTGCCCTTACACCATAAAGAGCTGTTGCTGCTGCTCCTTTTAACACATTATAACTTTCAATATCTTCAGGGTTTATATCACTAGCTCTATTTGTAAAAGAAAATTGCTCAGAGCTACTTGGCGAATTTGAACCTGAACTAGGTAAAACATTTCCAGAAAAAGTGTCATTGTTCATCGCTAAACCATCTATAATAATTAAAGGTTGGTTGTTTCTCTCTGGGTTTACAGATGTAACACCCCTAATTAAAATATCAACACCACCTCCAGCAGATCCAGAAGTTTGACTGATTTGTAAACCAGCAACACGTCCTTGTAAGGCGCTAATTGCACTTGTTTGACCTGCTAAATCTAAATCTTCTGTTTTAACTTGCGTAACAGAATACCCTAATTCTCTAGTTGATTTTTTAATACCAAAAGCTGTAACCACAACCTCGTCAAGTTCGTTTGAATCTTCTTCAAGAGTTACATTAAGCGTAGAGCCTGATATTGTAACTTCTTGATTAGCAAAACCGATAAATGAAAAAATTAAAACGTCGCCTTGAGCGGCTTCAATTTCATAATTTCCATCAAAATCGGATGCTGTTCCTTCGGTAGTTCCTTTAACTTGTATATTTACTCCTGGTAAAGCTACTCCAGATTCATCTGAAACCGCCCCCTTTATTGTTCCTGTTTGTGCGAACAACATTTGGCTTGCAGAAATAAATAATACCAGTAAAGAGAACATGTACTTTTTTCTCATAATCTGATTAATTTTGCGTTAATAAATGTTAATTTTGGGTTAATAATTATGGCTAATGTAATATAATTTTGTTAAAAATTGCACAAATGCGCAAATAAACGTGCAAATTTTAACATGAAATATCA
>JAUVAS010000084.1 GCA_030591585.1 Flavobacterium sp.
ATGCTAACGGATTTAGAGCACCGTCTATCAAAGAGCTTTTTCTAGATTTTCATATAACTTCTGGCCCTTTCACCTTTATTATTAATGGTAATGAAGATTTAGAAGTAGAAGAATCGCATAGTTTTAACTTGTACTATACCTTCAGAAAAGAGTTAAAAAACGAATCATCACTAACCATAGAACCTTCCTTGTTTTATAATGATATTACTAATCTTATTGCTTTAAGTGAGATGGTAAATTTTAGCAGGCATTATATAAATATCGATGAGTTTAAATCATTAGGCGGGAAATTGGATGCTTTCTATAAATTTAATCAAGCATTCTCAATAAATGCTGGGGTTTCAGTAATTGGAAGGTATAATAAATTTAATGAAGAATATGATTCTGAAGAGTTTTTATACACTCCAGAAATTACCTCATCTATTAATTATAATTTTGAAAAAGCAGATGTAAATTTTTCAGTTTTTTATAAATACTCAGGAGAACGAGAAGGCTTTTTTATAAATGAAGAAACTGAGGAGTTAAACAAAACAACTAGAGAAGGTTTTAGTAATATGGATGCGACAATTCTTAAGTCATTTTTAGATAAAAGCTTAATCGTTTCAGTTGGAGCAAAAAACATTTTTGATATAGAAGATGTTGATACGCTAAACGAAGTTGGTGAAGCCCACAGTAGAGACATGCAACTTTGGGGAAGATCCTTCTTTATAAAAACAACTTATAATTTTTAAAACAAAAACTAACACCATTGAATTAAAACAACAAAGTCATGAAAAAACAAATTTTATTAGTAATTATGGTTGTATTATTTGCAACTCCATTATTTGCTCAGGAATTCAATCTTTCTGGTGAATTAAGACCCCGTTATGAAAATAAATATGGTTTCAGAACACTTCGTGTTGAAAATCAAGAAGCTGGTGATTTTATCTCGCAACGTACCCGAATAAATTTCGATTTTAAAAACAGTAAGATGAAATTTAAGGTATCCCTTCAGAATGTAAGAGTATGGGGCGATGTAAGTACACTAGCAGCAGATGACAAGGCTATTGCATTTCACGAAGCGTGGGCTGAAGCAATTTTATCTGAAAAGTGGAGCATGAAATTTGGTCGTCAAGAAATTATTTATGATGACTCCAGAATCTTCGGTAATGTAGGATGGGCGCAACAAGCAAGATCTCACGATGCTTTTTTAGTGAAATTTACACCAAATAGCGACCACAGAGTAGATGTAGGTATCGCTTATAATGCCGATTCGCAAGCAGGAATAGATGCTCTCTACAGCAATGCTGCAGGGTACAAAACATTCCAATACGGTTGGTACCACGGTAAATTTGATAAAATTGGAGTGAGTTTTTTATTGCTAAACACAGGCATAGAATATGTAGAAAATGAAGGAGCCGAAAACGAAGACAATACGATTGATTATATGCAAACAATAGGTCCAAGAGTAACTTATAAATCTGGAAACATTAGCGCAGATGCATCTATTTATTTTCAAACAGGAAAATCTTTAGACAACAGTGTAGGCGCTTCTTATTTTGGAGGAAATTTTGCATATAAAATCAACGATAATTTTAAAGCAGCTATTGGAGGTGAATACCTTTCAGGGAAAGATATGGGCGATGCCAGTACAGATTTAAAATCTTTTGCACCTCTATTTGGTACCAACCACAAATTTAATGGCTGGATGGATTACTTTTACGTAGGCAACCATGCAAATAATGTAGGCTTAACAGATATTTATCTAACTATTGGATATGTTAAAGATAAGTTTTCAGTAAAATTAATTCCTCATTACTTTTCGTCAGCAGCAAAAATAGTTGATGCCAATGGAAATGAAATGGATAATTATTTAGGGACTGAAATTGATTTTGTTCTAGGTTATAAATTAACCAAAAGCATCAATTTAAATGCGGGGTATTCTCAAATGCTTGCCACAGAATCTATGGAAGTTGTTAAAGGTGGTGGCGATAGCGGTTTACATAATAGTTGGGCTTGGGTAATGGTAACCTTTAAGCCTAATTTATTTACGTACACTCCTCCTGCTCCAGCAGAGTAAAAAGATTCGGTTAATTGTTTTTTAGATAACTGGAGTTGGATGTGTAATTGCATTCAACTCCGGTTTTTTTATAAAAAGAAATTAAACAATGTGTTTATCCTTAAGGTTTTATTGATAAACATTACTTTTGTTAATGATATAAGACGTTGGGCGTAATTTAGAATACGAATAAAATATGGACTGTTTAACAAATGAAATCTTGACTACTATCGTTAGTGGTCTACTGTTTACCTTAATTCTATTTTTGATTAAGGAACATTTATTGCCTAAAAAAAATATCACTGGAGAATGGAAAGCAATTTTGACAATTAATAAATCTTCATATAATCCATATAAAAATTTGAGTATAGAATTTAAAATACATCTATTGCAGAAAGGTAATGAAATACTTGGATCTGGGGAAAAAATAAAAGATTTGAAAACTGACGGAACAGAAACTGTTTTTGATAGAAATAAAAGAGTTAAAATTGAAATTTCCGGATTCTATGAAAAATCATATTTAAAAAGAAGTAAGGTGTATTTAAATATTATTGAAGAAGGTATAGAAAGAGAGTCACGTTCAACATATATAATGACCGTTAAAAACTCTAAAAAATTAAAAGGAAGTTTTACTTCAACCGCAGCGGACTCTAGTGGCACAATCGAAATGACTAAGTCGTGATTCAAATTTTCAACTTTCTGCTTGGTATAACAACATTATTAGTTGCGTATTCAATACTATTAATTTCACCTAAATTCAGGAGAAACTATTTAAAAGTGGAGAATGATATAATTAATACTTTAAAGAGTAAAGTACATTTACCTGATTCACTTTATAAAGCAATAATAGTAATAGAAGACAAAAGGTTTTATTCACATTTAGGCGTTGATTTCTATTCAATATTAAGAGCCTTTAGAAATAATGTAATTAAAAATCGGAAAGAAGGAGCAAGTACACTTTCTCAACAATTAGTCAGAGTTAGTACAAATAAAAGAGAAATAACATATTCGAGAAAAATAACAGAAATACTTTTATCTTCGATTATAGATAATAAATTAACAAAGAAACAGGTATTAACAAGTTATTGTTGGTTATATCAATTTGAAAAAAGTTTGGGAATTGAAAGTCTATGTCAAATTGAAAATTACACTTTAAATAATCTTACACACAATGAATCTTGCCAAATAGCCGCTAGATTTAAATACCCAAGTTTGAGAGAGTCTAATTATAGTAAATATTTAAAAAGAGTAAGGACAATTGAAATAAAAACTACGCCCAACAACTGGTATAATTCATTGCTACTGATTTTCCTATCGGAAAATCCTCGCATTCATTCCATTGGTCAGTATTTTTTACTAATTTAGTCGCTAAACCAACGCAACGAAATCATACCAAAACCGTTGTGCATAATTATGAAAACCATCCAAATTTTAATATTCTTTCTATTTAAAATTGGAGTTTCAGTACAAAATATAACTGAAATTAATTCTGATTTAAAATTATCTGTTTCGCTTACTTACGAAACCGAAATCCGAATTTATTAAAGTGGTAGAATTAAAAACTAATCTTAAAGAATAACAAGGAAAAACATCAACTATAGTTTATAACTGCCATAATAAAAACATGAAAAACTTATTAAACAAATTATATTATTGTATTTATTTATTAGACATAAAGTTACATTTTTTATCTAATAAAATAAATCCTTTTTTTTATTTACCTAAAATACCTTTTTTAAAAAAAAGATATGAAAAATTAGGGGTTGATGTAAATGAAGAAGTAAATAAAGTATTTACGGACAAAGAGTACGGATTTAGTGTTATGGTTTCAGAAGCGGTTTTATCGTTAACTTTCTTTCAAATATTGTTGAGTGTTATTTTTATAATGCTTGGTATATTAGACATTAGAGTTACTTTAAGGAAAGAATATTTTATTATTTTGGCACTTTCATCATATTTATTCTGCTATTTATTAGTTTTTAAGAATAATGAGTATCTAAAATATTTTAAAAGATATGCGTCTTGGACGTCTTTTGAAAAAAGAAAGAATGTATTGTTAACTTTAGGATTTATTCTTTTGACAACCACCCTGTCTTTTTTATGTATATTTTATTTTAACTATTTATTTCATCATTTATGAAAATTACATACTTTTATTTTATTTACTTTTTCTAGTTGTTCTCAAAATTCCTTTATGATTTTAATTGAAATAACTATGCACAACACCGCCTATAATCCATTGCGGTTGATTTTCCTATCGGAAATCCAAGCTTATTTATGATCTTCGGTCTTTAACGGAAAAACCATACCCAAACCGTCATAGCCAAACCGAGACAAAACTTCAAGTTCCTATTAATACACCCGAAAGGGTACACCAACCATTTCAACTCCTTTTTATATACCCAAACGGGTACAATTACAAGCTATATCTCTATTTTTATACCCAAAAGGGTATAGTATTAGGGTAATTTCGTATATTTGTACCCGAAAAGGTATCATATGAAACAATTATCATTAAGTAAATTTGTTCGATTTAAAAGAAAGTCATTAAAAATTACACAGAAAGAAATGTCTGAAAAATCTGGAGTTGGAATAAGATTCGTAAGAGAACTGGAGAGAGGAAAACAAACACTAAAAATGGATAAGGTAAATCAAGTATTAGATTTATTTGGATATGAACTGGGACCAATAGAAACAATAAGAAATGATGAAGAAAGCTAAAATATATATGCATAAATATTGGGCTGGTACTCTAATTGAAGATGATGAAGGTTTTCACTTTTCTTATAAAAAAGAATATCTAAACCTAGATAATCCAGAACCAATTAGTTTGACACTTCCGCTAACTCCATCAAAATATTCAAGTAAAATACTATTTCCTTTTTTTGACGGATTAATACCTGAGGGATGGTTGTTAGATATTGCAAAAAAGAATTGGAAATTGAATAGAAGAGATAGAATGAGTATCTTATTAGTAACCTGCAAAGATTGTATTGGAGCAGTATCTGTTGAACTTATTGAATTAAATGAAGATGAGTAAGTGTCTATTTTGTTATAAAGATATAGAAGAGGAAGAATTCATGAAATATGAATTTCATAAATCATGTAGTAGAAAATTTTTCGGTAAGAATATCCCTCCAATAGTAGAGTATACACAAGGCGAAATGCTTGAATTGGCGCAAAAAATTGTTAAAAGTCAAAGAACTGTAACTGGTGTCCAGCCTAAACTATCATTGAGTAGCAAAAAAATGACAAAAGACTCAGCAATCGAAAGATTCACAATTGTAGGGTTATTGGGTAAATTCATTTTGAAACCACAAACGGTACTTTATGAACAACTTCCTGAGATTGAAGATTTAACAATGCGTCTCGCAGAATTATCAAAAATAAAAACAGTAGCACATTCTTTAATCAGACTAAAATCGGGTGAATTAGCATACATAACAAAAAGAATTGATCGATTAAAGAATAAAAAATTACACATGGAAGACATGTGTCAGCTAACAGAAAGGCAAACTGAACATAAATACAAAGGATCTCACGAACAAGTTGCTAAAACATTAAAAACTTTTTCAACTAATCCAGGTTTTGATATTGTCAACTTTTATGAATTAATTCTATTCTGTTTTTTAACGGGTAACAATGATATGCATCTTAAAAACTTCTCTTTATTGAAAGGTGTTGATCTAAATTACAACTTATGTCCAGCATATGATTTAGTGGCATCTGAATTAGTAGTTGAAGGCGATGATGAAGAGTTAGCACTGAATCTTAATGGTAAAAAGAAAAAGATACAGAGAAAGGATTTTTCAATTGCTATGAAAACGAGTGGTATGAATGATAAATCTATTGAAAACGTATTCAAAAAATTTGAACGCCTAGAAGGTAAGTGGCATGTTTTTATTGATGCAAGTTTTCTCTCTAAGAAACTTAAAGAAAGCTATCACAATATGATTGTGGGAAAATATAAGCAATTGAATATTAATTAATAACTGGCTGACCCCCATCCTAAAATAAAGCTACCTATTTCTAGGTAAATCACACAAACAAGCACTTCCTTTTTTTAACTAAATTAATCTCCAATTTTACATTTAGCTTCGGTTTTTTTATGAAAAGGAATTAAATAATGTGTTTATCCTTAAGGTTTTATTGATAAGCATTACTTTTGTTTATGATATAACATGTTGTGTTTCATTTAGAACAAACGAAATGAATAGAGATAAAAAACCCTTATATAGAAAAGTGAATACACGAGCAAGAGGTGTTCGCCATAATTTTGGTGGAGATTTTAAATATTCACGAAACAAGAAACGTGAATCGATTGAACAGACAAAAGGTTCAATGCACGGTAAAAAGGAAAGAGGTCTTGACTATACACCGCTATTTAGGTTTCTTCTATCTAAAGTTGGAACTGATTGGAATGAAGTCTTTAGTGAAGCTAATTCGCGTTTGGATAAATCAGAACCTATTTATTGGTTAGTAGCTCTGAATATAGATGAAAAAGAAGATTATGTGCGAACTGGAGAATCTACATATTTCTCTGGAATGTATGTTGATGATAATGGAAAATTACAACTGACAAAACCAGAGTTAAAAGCAAAAGACTTGACTCCATTTTGTGATTGTTGTACTCATACACTGAATGGAAAATTATTTGGAAGTGAATAAAAGCGAAAACACAACACCGGCTATAATATATAAGCCAAGACCGTTGACAGTAGCTACAAAAAATGAATGATTTAAGTTTTGACATAAAGACCACCGAAGATTTCTTTAAAAAATTAATTGATGACTCTAATGATTTCTTAAAAGATAAAACCTCTTCAAGAATCGCTTTAAATTGTGCAATGACAGCATGGCATTTAACAGAGTGGAGTTTTAACGAATTTCGTTCACAACTCCCTTCTCGATTTACCTCATTAAACATGTGGCAAAAAGAACTAAAAGGACAATGTCCTTCTTTGCAAATAATGCACGATTTAGCTAATGGAACTAAGCACTATTTACTAACAAGACATATACCTGTTATAAAAGAAACAAAATTACATAAAGGAGTATTTAGTAGTGCCTTTAGCCGAGGGTTTGATATTTCAACGCTTGATATTGAATTAAATGATGGTACAAAAATATATTTTGAAGATGAACTTGAGAGTGTGATAACCTTTTGGAAAAATCACTTAAAAATAAACTTTAACATTTCAACTTAACTAAAAAAACGACCCATCCTGAAATAAAGCTACCTATTCCTAAATAAACCACATAAACAAACACTTCTTTTTTTTAACCTTTCCTACTTCCCAATAATCAAAAATAGCGCTATATTTGCACAGACATAACGCTATCGAAAATGATCACAGTAGAAGAGGCTTTTAAACTCGTACAAAATAACATTCATCCAACCAATACATCTGAAAACATACCAGTAATAAAGTCAGTTGGCTATGTGCTGTTTAAAGATGTTTATTCCCCTATTAATATGCCTCCATTTCGGCAATCTGCTATGGATGGATATGCGCTAAACCTTCAAAACGATACTATTAACTATACCATTATTGATGAAGTAAAAGCAGGCGACGGTCATCACCCCGTTTTAAAATCTGGCGAAGCAGTTAGACTATTTACAGGGTCTGCGGTTCCCGATACTGCAAACACCGTTATTATGCAGGAAAAAGTAACCCGAGAGGGAAATAATTTACTCTTGAACAGTCCTGCTGTTGAAAATGAAAATATTCGTCCGCTTGGAGAACAAGTTGAAAAAGATGCATTAGCATTAAAAAAAGGGACTAAACTAACTCCCGCAGCGATAGGTTATTTAACCACTTTAGGAATAAGCGAGGTTGAAGTATTTACGAAACCTTCCATCGCAATCGTTACTACAGGAAATGAATTAATTGAAGCCGGGCAAAAACTTACCTACGGAAAAATATACGAAAGCAATTCTGGAATGCTACTTACTGCACTACAAAGTTTAGGGTATCATAAGGTTAGCATTACCAAAGTAAAAGACGATTATGCTTCAACGATGGCTTCTTTGGATAAAGCAATTTCAGAGAATGATGTGGTGCTAATTTCTGGTGGAATTTCAGTGGGAGATTACGATTTTGTAGGCAAAGCTTTATTAGAATTAGGGGTGAAACAAATCTTTTATAAAGTAAAACAGAAACCTGGAAAACCATTATTCTTCGGCAAAAAAGAAGACAAAGTTATTTTTGCACTACCGGGGAATCCCGCATCTGCATTGAGTAGTTTTTATGTGTATGTAAATTATTCACTTCAGAAATTATCTGGAAATAAAAATTTCTCTTTAAATAGATTAACGGCTACGTTAACCTCAAGTTATTTTAAAAAAGGACCCAGAGCACAATTTTTAAAAGCTCATTTTGATAATGGAAAAGTGACCATATTAGAAGGACAAAGCTCTGCAATGCTACACACTTTTGCAATAGCCAATGCATCGGTATATGTACCTGCTGAAGTCAATAATTTATCGGAAGGCGATGCCGTAAAAGTTATTTTGTTACCTGTTTAGTTATGGAATATAAAATTAAAAGTAGAATTTGGATTGAAGCAGACGATAATGTTTTGTTGGGTGAAGGACGAGTTCATTTATTAAAAGCTATTGAAAAAACAGGATC
>JAUVAS010000037.1 GCA_030591585.1 Flavobacterium sp.
TAAAAGCAATTCACAATAAGGATTATTCCGTTGTGAAAACATTTAAAGCGGGACTAATACTCTCGCTTTCTCTTTATATTCAATTTAAATGTTTCATAAACACAGCTTTATCAAATGACAATAGAGTGAACTAAAACATTTAAAGCGGCAATTTTTTGTCGCTTTTTCTTTATCAAATAGTAAAGGTGTTTTTAAAGCAAACACAAAATGTCTCTAGTTTTCGTGCTAAAAACAATATTGCAACTTAATAAATAGGGAGTAGGGTAAAGATAAGAAAAATAGTACAATAATTTAATTAACCCCTCCATTTTCAAAAACTCCTTAAGTTTCAACCAATATTCAGCATCATTTAAATACCCTCTTACATCAATATCAAAAGTCTCGTATTTAATCAATAACCTATATTGATATTTCAGAACAGGTCACAAGAGTTCCTTGCGGTCTAGTTGCGGTCTAGTTGCGGTCAAAGTGCGGTTAACCTACGGTGAGTTCAGGTCACATTAATCAATAAAAACATAAAACCTGTCATGCCGTGCCCGTCACCTCATAAAGACATTCAATTACTAATTAAAACTAAAAGCTTCCTACGGAGCTTAACCTTCAGCACAGAATATAGTTCCAAAAGCTCCGAGATTCAGTCCCTTTTTTCAAGGGACGCGGAGTTTTGGAGCTGGTTTTTATTCCGTCCTAACAACGGAATAAAAAATTCCTTGTTGAAGGCACCCTTTTTGTTTGTTACTTTCCCACCTCTCATGCCGTGCCCATCACAACACCTCATAAACCACCCTGTCATGCCGTGCTCGTCACGGCACCTCATAAAGCTACCGCAATCACTATCCAACCCACAATTCACTACTCACAATTCACGATTCACTTTTCACTACCTTCACTACTCACTTTTCACTACCTTCACACTCCACAATGAAACAACAACTAGCAAACTTCAAACAAACCTTCCAAGGAGAATTCCATCACGACCAACTCCACAAAACCCTCTACGCAACAGACGCCTCTGTATACCGTAAACTCCCACTAGCAGTAGCATACCCTAAAAACAAAGAAGGTATACAGCAGCTTATCAAGTTTGCACAACAGCACAAAACCTCCTTAATCCCACGTACCGCCGGCACCTCCTTAGCAGGACAATGCGTAGGCAAAGGGATTATAGTCGATGTCTCCAAGCACTTTACTAAAATAATTACAGTAGATAAAATAAACAAAACCGTAACCCTGCAACCTGGGGTAATTCGTGATGAGCTAAACAGCTACCTAAAACCATTTAATCTATTCTTCGGACCCAACACCTCCACCTCCAACCGCTGCATGATGGGAGGGATGGTAGGTAATAACTCCAGCGGCACCACCTCCATACAATACGGCGTTACCAGAGACAAGGTGGTGGAATTAAAAACTATCTTATCTAACGGTGAGGAAGTGGTTTTTAAGGAATGTACTACGGAAGCATTTCTTCTAAAAACAAAGCTAGACAGTCTTGAAGGCACTATTTACAATACCATTTATACACAACTGAATCCTTCTGAAGTGCAGCAGGAAATTATCAAACAATTCCCCAAACCCGAAATCCATAGACGAAACACAGGCTACGCAATAGACAAGTTGATTACTACCGAAGTATTTAGCAATTCTGAAACAGCCATCAACCTCGCCAAACTCCTCTGCGGAAGTGAAGGTACCCTCGCTTTTACTACCGAAATCACCTTGCAACTAGACAACCTACCACCACCACATACCGCTATGGTAGTCACACATTACAGCAGCTTAGAAAACTGCCTGAATGATGTCTTGGTAGCCATGAAACACAACTTGTACACCTGCGAAATGATGGACGACGTGATTCTAGATTGCACCAAAACAAATAGCACCTACAATACCTATCGCTCTTTTGTAGAGGGAAACCCGAAAGTATTGCTGCTACTGGAACTAAAATCAGGTAGCCAAGAAGATTTACAACAACAAACCGAAGCCCTATTGCAATCCCTTACACAATCTGGACTCAGCTATGCACAGCCTGTTTTAAAAGGAACCGAAATCCACAACGCATTAGAACTCCGCAAGGCAGGATTAGGATTGTTGGGCAATATGGTGGGCGACCGTAAAGCAGTTGCTTGTATAGAAGATACGGCAGTAGCTTTGGAAGATCTCCCTAACTATATTTCGGAGTTTACCCAACTCATGAAGCAATACAATCAGGAAGCTGTGTATTATGCCCACGCAGGAGCAGGGGAGTTGCACCTTCGTCCCATTCTAAATCTGAAGGAAACAGAAGGTGTACAGTATTTCAGAGAGATTACTACCCAAGTAGCCAAGCTAGTCAAAAAATACAAAGGCTCATTCTCGGGGGAACATGGCGACGGAATGGTACGAGGGGAATTCCTCCCCATGCTCATAGGAGAAGCCAATTACAGCATCCTGAAGCATATAAAACAAGCCTTTGACCCCAATAATATCTTTAACCCTGGTAAGATTATCGATGCCTACCCAATGGATAAAGACCTGCGCTATAAACCCAATCAAAAAGAACCTCAACTCAACACCCTATTAGACTTTAGTGATTCTGAAGGCATCCTCCGCCTAGCTGAAAAGTGCAACGGAAGTGGGGACTGTCGCAAAACGGAAAACGCCTCAGGTACTATGTGCCCAAGCTACCAAGCCACCAAAGACGAAAAGCATACCACACGAGGGCGTGCCAATACCTTACGGGAAGTACTAAGCAATAACGAGGCACTCAACAAGTTTGACTCGCAACAGTTAAAAGAAGTCTTCGACCTTTGCCTAAGCTGTAAAGCCTGCGGAAGTGAATGCCCAAGCAATGTGGATATTGCTACTGCCAAAGCAGAGTTTTTATACCAATATCACAAAACACATAAGCCTAGCTTTGCAGATACCCTCTTCGGAAAAAGTAGCAAATACAACAAATTGGCAGCTAAGTTTCCAAGACTTTCCAATGCGGTGTTTAGTAATTCAGTTACTTCAGCAATTATAAAGAATATTGCAGGAATAGCCTCGGAAAGAAGCTTGCCTAAAATCTCAACTAAGAGTTTTAGTAAGATAGCGCAACAATCAGTATTACAGAACACTAGATATATAAAAGAAGTGTATTTGTTTGTGGACGAATTCAGTAAGTATCTAGACGCTACTATCGCCGAAGATGCCTATATACTACTAAGTAAACTTAACTACAAAGTCACTATTGTTGACCAACTAGATAGCGCCAGAGCACTATTCTCTAAAGGCTTTTTAACCGAAGCTAAAACAGCAGTAAATAACAACCTCCACTATTTAAAAGACAAGGTTTCAGAAAGCACTCCCTTACTCGGAATTGAACCTTCGGCAATACTAGGTTTCAGAGATGAATACATTCGTATTGCAGACGATAAAGTTTCCGCTAAAGCCATCGCAAAACATTCTTATTTACTAGAAGAATTCCTAGCTTCCGAAATAGTACTAGGCAACATAACACCTTCGCAGTTTACTTCCGAAGCAAAAGTAATTAAGATTCATAATCACTGTCATCAAAAGGCATTGAGCAATCAGAAGGTCACGTTCGACATTCTTAATCTTCCTATTAATTACAAGCCTACTATTATCCCATCAGGATGTTGCGGTATGGCAGGGAGCTTCGGCTTTGAAAAAGACAAGTACGAAGTAAGTATGCAAATAGGGGAGTTAAAGTTATTCCCAGCGGTTAGAAATGCTTCCGAAGAAGTTATGATAGCTGCCAATGGTACCAGTTGTAGGCATCAAATAAAAGATGGGACACAAAGACAAGCTTTGCATCCCATTAGTATTTTAAGACAAGCGTTAGTGTAGTTAAAACGGTTGCTAGTTTCCTATTTCGTAAGTATCAATAATCTGTGTTGCGGTTCTAGAGTCTTCCGAAGGAAAAGGCAAATCAATACCTAAACCACTTAAATCCTCTAGTTGGTATTCAATAAGGCTTTCAGATAAAACAAGTCCTATTTCTTCAGCATAATAACTAGTTTCAACAACTACATCTTGCGCCTGAAGAACAGGAATGGTAAGCACCGTGCCTGGGATTATTTCTATTTCTGCTCCTACAGAAAGGTTGACTACTATTTTAGAAACCAATACCCGTATTCCTGTAAAGCCATCTATTCCGTTTTCAAGAGTTTCTTCTTGTACAGTACTTATGGTATAGCCAATAATTAAAGGAATATCATTAACTACTTGCAATATCTCGCCAGTTATCTCGCTCAATACCTCGCCATTATTCGCGGTAGAACTATATAAAACAACATCCTCTAGAGGGATTGTTATTTCAGGAAAGCCGTCTATAGGAGGAGCACCTAGCTCTCCATTAATTATTAAATCACTATCGGTAGTACGCAGTAAACTTTGCGATAAAAGAGACACCATAAACGAAGTGGCAGGCTCTTGAGCACCAAGTGCGGTATACGTGAATCCGTTTAACTCTTCTGTTCCTGCAACATACATAGAGTCTCTAGTTGTTCCTTGATCAGATTCGTTGTCGTAGGTCCAGTATGTGTTTGCTGATAAGGGAAAGTAATTGTAAACCTGTTCTTCAGGATCTGTCCCGTTATCGTCACCACCATCGTCATTGGTGGAACAAGAAAAAACGATAAAGGATATTAACAGGATGCTTATATATTTTGTTTTCATAGTATAGAATACTTTTTTTTGTAAAGATAGTAAAAATCACTTTTGGTTATTGTCATTATAAAAGATACATTTGTTGAAAACCAATAAATGGCAGGAAACTCCTTCGGAACATTATTTAAACTCACCACATTTGGAGAATCTCATGGAGAAGCCATTGGAGGAATTATTGATGGATGCCCCGCAGGTTTAAAAATAGACTATGAAGCCATCACTTCTGAAATGAACAGAAGGAAGCCCGGACAATCAATGATTACGACACAACGTAAGGAGGAGGATGAAGTGAGATTCCTTTCTGGAATATTTGAAGGTAAAACCACAGGAACTCCTATCGGTTTTGTGATTGAAAACACCAATCAGAAGTCCAAAGACTATTCACATATTAAAGAGGTGTACCGACCTTCACACGCAGATTTTACATACGATAAAAAGTATGGTCATCGTGATTATAGAGGAGGAGGAAGAACTTCTGCACGCGAAACAGCTTGCAGAGTAGCAGCAGGAGCGATTGCAAAGCAACTTATAAAAGATATAAAGATTACTGCGTTTGTATCTTCCGTAGGTGACATCTATATTGATAAACCATACCAAGAGCTAGACTTTAGCAAAATTGAAAACAATATAGTTCGCTGTCCAGATGAAGCTATCGCTACTAAAATGATTTCAAGAATAGAAGCCATTAAAAAAGAAGGAGACACCATTGGCGGAACCGTGATGTGTGTACTACAGAATGTACCTATTGGACTAGGGGAACCTGTATTTGATAAGCTCCACGCGCAATTAGGAAAAGCAATGCTCTCTATTAATGCCGTAAAAGGATTTGAATATGGCGCTGGGTTTTGTGCCACCAGTATGAAGGGAAGTGAACACAATGACATTTTTAATGAGGACGGCACTACCAAAACAAACCTCTCTGGAGGAATTCAAGGAGGAATTAGCAACGGAATGGATATCTACTTTAGGGTAGCGTTTAAACCGGTTGCTACCATTATGCAAAAACAGCAAACACTTGATGCCAATGGGAATATAATTGAAATACAAGGAAAAGGAAGACACGATCCTTGCGTAGTACCCAGAGCTGTGCCTATCGTAGAGGCAATGGCAGCTTTGGTTTTAGCAGACTTTGTTTTGTTGAATAAGGTTGCAAAAATGCGCTAAATACCCTTCGATACAATTTCAAGAAAAATGAAATCATTCAGGGTACTTTATAAAAGAGAATTAAAGGTTGCTGAGTAATAACTGTATTGAAGTAACCGAATTAAATATTAACACTAATTAATAAGATCCCTGCCTTCGCAGGGAATGTATATGAAAAAACTAGCACTACATTGGAAAATACTTATCGGAATGGCATTAGGTGTCATCGTTGGACTTTTAATGACGAAAGTCGATGGAGGAATGCAAATAGTTCAAGACTGGATCAAACCTTTTGGGACGATATTTATTAATTCATTAAAATTAATAGCCATCCCTTTAATTTTAGCCGCTTTAATAAAGGGAGTATCCGATTTAAAAGATATCTCGAAGCTTTCTAAAATGGGAACAAGAACTATTTTAATTTATATCACAACTACCATTATAGCAGTATCTATAGGCTTACTTTTAGTAAATACTGTAAACCCTGGTAAGTCTATTTCAGAAAAGACACGAGCAGAGATGGTAGAAAACTATTCGGGCAATACTGTAAAATATCAAGAAACAGCCTTAAAACAAAAAGAATCTGGCCCTTTACAAGCTTTGATTGACTTAGTGCCATCAAACATTTTTAAAGCAGCTACTAGTAACAAAAACATGTTGCAAGTAATTTTCTTTGCAGTATTCTTCGGTATTGGATTAATCCTTATTCCTGAAGAAAAAGGAGCTACCGTAAAGAAATTCTTCGATGGCTTTAATGAAGTCATACTAAAAATGGTCGATTTAATTATGCTTGCTGCCCCTTATGGAGTTTTTGCATTATTAGCAGCATTGGTGGTAGAATCGCCCAGTGTAGATTTATTTAAAGCTTTAGGATGGTATGCTTTAACCGTAGTACTGGGGTTAATTTTAATGATTTTTATCTATATATTAATCGTTTTCTTATATACTAAAAAGAAACCCAATTTCTTTATCAACGGAATTTCCCCTGCTCAGTTATTGGCATTTTCTACCAGTTCTAGTGCGGCGACTTTACCTGTAACTATGGAGCGTGTAACCGAGCATTTAGGAGTAGAAGAGGAGGTAGCTAGTTTTGTACTGCCTATTGGAGCTACCATTAATATGGATGGAACCAGTTTATATCAAGCGGTAGCTGCTGTATTTATTGCTCAAGCATTTGGTATGGATTTAACTCTCGGCACCCAATTAGGAATTATTGCCACAGCAACTTTAGCTTCTATAGGGAGTGCTGCGGTTCCTGGAGCGGGTATGGTAATGTTGGTTGGAGTGTTAGGATACGCAGGAATACCAGAAGCAGGATTGGCTTTAATTTTTGCTATTGATCGTCCTTTAGATATGTGTAGAACCACCGTTAATGTAACAGGAGATGCTGCTGTTTCAATGATAGTAGCAAAGTCTATTGGCAAACTAGGAGAGCCACACGTTAAAGAATGGGATGATAATTATGAAGAAGGAAAATAGAGATCACCCACCTATTTAAAAAGCAAAAGCCCGAAAACAGCGATGTTTTCGGGCTTCTTTATTAATAATATTAGTGTGTTATTTTTTATGAATATCCATTTGTGGATAAGGAATTTCGATACTAGCTTTATCTAATTCAATTTTACAAGCTTCCATGATTTCAAAATACACATCCCAGTAGTCACCAGATAATACCCAAGGACGTACTTTAAAATTAACTGAGCTATCAGCTAGTTCACCTAATAAAATAACAGGAGCAGGGTCTTTAAGCACCTTGCTGTTGTCTGTTAATACTTTTAAAAGCACTTCTTTGGTTTGTTTAATGTCAGCATCATAGCTAACCCCCATAGTAATATCAACTCTTCTCTTTTTCTCTGAAGAGTAATTAGTAATATTGCCATTAGACACTGCGCCATTAGGCAAAATAACTTCTTTGTTATCTGGAGTATTTAATTTGGTAGTAAATATTTCTATTTCTTTTACAACTCCCATTACACCTTGTGCTTCAATAAAATCACCTGTTTTATAAGGTTTAAAAATTAATATTAAAACTCCACCGGCAAAATTTGACAACGATCCTTGTAAAGCAAGACCAATTGCCAAACCAGCTGCAGCTAGTAAGGCAGCAAAAGAGGTGGTTTCTATTCCTAAATTTCCAAGAATAACAATAACAAGCAATATTTTTAAAGCGACTACTATTAAGCTAGAAATAAACTTTTCTAAACTCTCATCATATTCTACTTTGTCCATTGCTTTAACAAGTAGCTTTTTAATCCTTTTGATTACCCAAGAACCGATAATCCATATTAAAATTGCTCCAAGAACCTTGAGTCCATAATCTGAACCAAAATCTATTAATTTATTCATCCATTTGTCTACATCTATATTTTCCATTTTTTTTAATTAAGTTAATAACGATACTGCAAAGAAACAAAACTTTTAAAGCTTATTTAAGTTACATTACTCGTAATTTAAAGCATCCTATCGAAATTATTTTTTATTATTAAATAAATAACACTAACTTGTTCACGTTCTAAACTAATCTATATTTATAGAACTACAACCTCTCCCCATTATTTACAAGTAAGCTCCCCTTTATTTTTTAATTTAATAACTTATAGTTATGAGAAATAATTGTGTCCTTTATTTTGTATTATTAATACACTCTTTTGCAATATCACAAGTTGGTATAAACACTACTAATCCTAGTCCTGCATCGGTTTTAGATGTAAATAGTTCTAGCGATAGTGTGGCTTTTGGCGGTTTAATGCCTCCTGTAGTTTCTTCACTTTCAGAAAGAAATGCTATAAATCCAACGATTAGTGATATAGGGCTGCTTGTTTTTTTAAGTGACGCTATAAATAGTAATTTTTGTTTTCAAATTTGGAATGGGACTGCTTGGGAAAACATCTATTGTATTACCACACCAGCTATTGTTGATATTGCTACGCAAGATTTTGATGCTAATACAAGTTGGACTTATACAGTAAGTCCTGTATTTTATAATGTAGGTAATGATGTTTGGGATATCGTGAATGTACTGCCTAACATCGTTGCTTTTGACGGAAATTTTCTTGGTTGTCGAGATTTAGATAATCCCAATAATGGAGGGAATTCTATTCACGAAATTTCATTTAATAATATAGATGTTTCTGCATATACAAATGTCCAAATTACATTTGAATACTCTGTGTTTGAATTTGATGGTGGAGACGATGTTTTTTACGAACTATTTTTTGATAATATTGGACAAGGTCAAGTTCAATTGGTTAACGGAATGAATGGAGGTGGTATTACAGCAAATGAAACCATCGTGCTAAGTGTGCCTAACGGAACAATAAATGCAAGACTAAAGCTACGTGTTATACAAAATGGTGATGATGATATGGCAGGTTTTGATAATTTTAGAATTATTGGACTTTAGAGGTTTATAAAAACTTGTTTTCTAGCTCTTTTGTAGGAACCATACAGTATTCCTTTTTACCGTACCATCTATACCGGTTTTTTGCTACATAATCATAGACCCAATTTCGTATAAAATTTGGAATAATCATAAAACCAAATAATAGGGGATACCCTCCAGATAATGATTTAGTAATATGTAAAGCCGCAGTAGACTTTATATAGCACTTATCCTTATCTATTAAAATTATAGAATCTGTTTCATCAGGATTGATACTGAATTTTGAAGCTAATTCTTTACCAGTATCGCTTTGCAAAGTCGCAAACCTAAAAACATCATTCTTATCTCGTTTAATCACAAAATTAACGGAAGCATTACAGAGGTTACAAACACCATCGAAAACGATTATTTTATGTTTATTTTTCATTTATAGTCATTTCGACTCCGTTCAGCTAGAATCTTTTTATTTTTAAGATATAATTACTCCTATAGTCGTAATTTTACTCAGCAACCTATAAGCAAACAAGCTTTTCACTAGTTAAAATCAAGTTTTTATTCTTACGCCTTTTAGCGAAGCAGTCTTAATTCTTATTTTAAACTTTCTCTAATTCAATCATACTCACATTAGTCGTAAAAGTACCGTAATTTACAATGGCTTTCTTTTTTTCAATCTTATCAATAGTACCTACCGCAATTCCGTCTATCATTCGTACCCGATCTCCAATTTTTAAATCTACTTTAGGCTTCGGTGGTGGTGCTTTTTTTGCTTCCTCTTTTTCTTTCTTCTTACGTTTCCGTATTACGTTTACTTTCTTTTCAACCTCTTGTTTAATGATTTGTTTTTTAACTTTTTCTTTCTTTTTAATAGCTGGAGCAACCTTCTTAATTTTACTGTTTTCCACCAATACCATTTTAAAAAGTTCGTCTAAAAGCGGTTTCTTTTTCTTGTTATTATGATATTGCTTAGAGAGGGCATCTATTTTTTTACCTAGACTAATTAAGCGTTGGTTAGCATCATACAGTTCTTGATAGCTTTCTAATTTATTCTGAATTTTACTATTAGTTTCTTCTAATTGCTTACTGTTCTCTCTTGCTTTTTGTTCTTCAGTTTTTAGTGATTCTGAAGTTTTCCGTAACTGAAATCGTTCTTTCTGTAAATTTGCAATACTCTTGTCAAACCGCACTTTTCCTCGTTCTATCTTCTTTTTAGCCTTATTGATTAAGCTATACGGGATTCCGTTTTTTTGAGCGACTTCAAAAGTAAACGAACTTCCTGCTTCTCCTAAAAGCAGTTGATACATAGGTTCTAACGAATGATTGTTAAATTGCATATTTGCATTGGTTGCATAAGGCAATTCGCTAGCTAGTAATTTTAAATTGGTGTAATGGGTAGTAATAACCCCAAAAGCTTTCCGTTCGTAAAAAACTTCTAAAAATGTTTCGGCTAAAGCACCTCCTAATTCAGGGTCACTTCCAGTACCAAACTCATCTATTAAAAATAAAGTATCAGATTTGCATTTTTTTAAAAACTGATTCATTTTCTTTAATCGATAGCTATAAGTACTCAACTGATTCTCTATAGATTGATTATCACCAATATCTGTAAGAATGCGATTAAAAAAACAAAACTCACTAGAGGAATCAACAGGAATTAACATTCCAGATTGTAATAAGATTTGAAGTAATCCAACTGTTTTTAGAGTAATACTTTTACCTCCAGCATTTGGGCCAGAAATAACAATGATTCTGTTTTCGGGGTCTAACGCTATAGTTTGCGGAAAGGTTTTTTCTTTTTTAGCATTGTTTGAAACCAATAAAATAGGATGATACGCATCTTTTAAATACAATCTTTTTTTATTAGTAAGCAATGGCAAAACCCCCTTTATTTTTATAGAATATCGTGCTTTGGCATGCAGAACATCTAGTATAGTTAAATAATCTTGATAACTAGTAAGCAATGATTTGTGAGGTCTTATAAACTCAGTGAGGGCTTTTAATATCTTCTTTATTTCTTCTAACTCTTCAAATATCAAATTACTCAACTCATTGGCATATTCAAGAGTTTCCTGCGGTTCCATATACACTAAACTTCCTGTCTTTGAATTTCCTAAAACAGTTCCTCTAATTTTTTTACGATACATCGCTTTCACTGCGAGAACTCTACGGTTATCAACAATAGTCTCTCGAATATCATCTAAATATTCCTGCTGCGCATACTGAGTTAATGCTTTAGAGAAAGAAGAATTTATTTTTCCTTTAACCAGTTTAAGTCGTCTTCGTATGGCATTTAATTCTTCTGAAGCATCATCTTTAACTTCCCCATATCGATTGATACTTTTATTAATTTCTTCTGAAAGCAGCGAGGTATAGATTACCATTTCAGAAAAAGAATTCAGGTACACATAAAACTCTTCAAACTTTTTAAAGAATTTTAAAAGAGTCTGAGTAGTTTGAGTAACAGATAATATTCGTCTAAATCCTGAAACTTCTAAGCTGCTATTTTCAATGTTTAGCAAATGAAGTTCTCTGTCTATAGCATCAAAGCCATGATTTGGTATTGGGCTGTCACTATTAAATGAAGCTGTAAATTCTTTTACACGATGCAATTCTGAAGAAATAGCTAAAGTTTCTACAAAGGGCACAATAGCATTCACTTTGTCTTTCCCCAATTGGGTAATACAAAACTCTGATACTTGTTGCAATACCAGCGGAAATTCTAAACTCTCTAGTGTTTTTTTATCAATACGTACCACAATATTTTTTTCCGTATCAGAAATCATTTTCTTTATTAGTAATTTTGCTCAAAAGTACTAATTATGACCGTAAAAATTGACCCTAGCTGGAAGGAACAATTACAAAAAGAATTTGACAAGCCATACTTTGCAAATCTCACACAGTTTGTGAAGAACGAATATGCTGCTCATACTTGTTATCCCCCTAGGGATTTAATTTTCTCAGCATTTAATCACACTCCCTTTAATAAAGTAAAAGTAGTGATTATTGGTCAAGATCCTTACCACGGGACAGAGCAGGCAAACGGCTTGTGTTTTTCTGTAAGTGAAGGGGTTTCTCATCCGCCTTCTTTGATTAATATTTTTAAAGAATTAGAAACAGATCTATTGATTCCATATTCTAAAAGTGGAAATTTAGAACGTTGGGCAGATCAAGGGATTTTATTATTAAATGCTACGTTAACAGTAAAGGCTCATGAAGCTGGTAGTCATCAAAAAAAAGGCTGGGAACAGTTTACAGATGTGGTGATTGCAAAACTATCTGATGAAAAAGAAGGATTGGTGTTTTTATTATGGGGTGGATATGCGAAGAAAAAAGGAGCGAAGATAGATACTGAAAAACACAACGTTTTAACAAGTGGGCATCCGTCTCCATTAAGTGCAAACAGAGGGTATTGGTTTGGTAACAACCATTTTAGTGCAACAAATACCTATTTAAAAAAGAGGGGGAAACAACAAATAAGTTGGTAGTAGGTTTATCTACTCGTCTTCAGGCGTATGAGATTCTGGGTCGTTACAGCTAAATTGTAGTATCAAGAAATTGGCAACCAATAACGTTCCTAGTATGATTAAAAATGTGATCATAATTCTTTATTAACATACAGTAGATGTATTAAAAACAAAAGGGTTGCGTTTATTTTAACCTTTTTATTGAAATTTATGTAGTAGACTATTTAACGGTTTTTTAGTATCAATTAAATGTAGTTTCAAAAGTTTATTCTGTATTAATTCTACTTCTTTTCCTGAAAGTTGTTCTTGACTCCATTCTGTTAAATTGAGCCATTGTTGTACATCTTCTGATTTTTGAGAATATCTTTCTGAAATGATTTTATCTAAATCTGAAGTTTTTAAAAAATTAGAAGTCATTCTGTTGATCACTTCTAAAATAGTTTTAATACTTTCTTCTTCATTTTCTAAAATATCATTTCTAACAGCAATTACAAAGCAAGGCCACGGGGTAGGGCATTCGCCTACCAATCTAAAGGTGCCGTCATCCACATAGGGTTTTGTTGTAAACTTTTCCCACATAAAATAATCGGCATTCCCTTTAGGAAGTCCTTCCAATGCTCCTTTAAGGTTTTTAATTACTTTAAATTTTAAATCGGTTTCCAGATTCCAATTTTGTTTTTCAGCATTGATATACGCCATTAAGTGTGAGCCACTTCCAAAACGACTTATAGCAGCTTCAGTTCCTTTTAAGTCTTCAATAGATTGAAAATTAGAATTTGTAGCCACATGGATTCCCCAAATTAATGGTGATTTTATAAACACTTGCACAATCTTACATTCATTGCCTTTTATAATATCACGAATAATTCCTTCAGATAGAATTACAGCCATATCGATTTCCTTTTCACGGAGTGCTTTGTTCATTGCACCTGTTCCTCCATAAAAATCTTTCCAACGCAAATTTATCCCATGAGGATGGTATTCCTTATTCCGAAGTGTAAAATACCAAGGAAGGTTAAAATGCTCTGGAACACCACCAATGGTGAAGTTTTTCATTCTACCAATTTATCTAATGTGTATGCAATAAGTCGCTCTACTACTAATTTAGGGTCTTTACTAAAAGTACCGTTAGCTCTATTGGCTATAATTGCATTTAATGACAATGCTTGATGCCCTAATAGTTTTGAAAGCCCATAAATAACAGATGTTTCCATTTCAAAGTTTGAAATTTTATTGCCTTCAAAATTAAACGTATCCATTTTATTATTCAGTTCAGGATCCTCAATAGGAAGTCTTAAAACCCTACCCTGTGGCCCATAAAACCCACCTGCTGTTGCAGTAATCCCTTTAAAGGTCTGCTCGCTTTCAAAGCGTTTTTCCAAGATCTTACTATTATCTATAATAATGGGACGTGCTTTATTTGAATTCCAATTGGTGAATTTTATAAATTCATCTTCTAAAGCAGGATTGGTAATGGTGTCTATTTTATAAAAATGAAGCATTCCATTTAAGTCCAAGCCATGAGTACCCAAAACAAAAGAGTCTACAGGAATGTCTGCTTGTAACGAGCCCGAAGTTCCTATTCTAATAATATCTAAACTTTTAAGAGTTGTTTTTAACACCCTTTTTTCTAAATCAATATTTACTAAGGCATCTAATTCGTTTAATACAATATCTATATTATCTGGACCAATTCCAGTAGACATTACTGTAATACGTTTTCCTTTATAGGTTCCTGTTTGAGTTTTAAATTCTCTTTTTTGAATTGAAAACTCTATACTATCAAAGTGTTTTGTTATTTTTTCAACGCGATCTTGATCTCCAACAAAAATGATGGTATCTGAAATATGTTCCGGTTTTAAATTAAGATGGTATACACTACCATCTGGATTTAAAATTAATTCTGATTCTTTTATTCTCATCCTGTGCCCGTAAAAACGGGTGATTTTTTAATTAGTGTTTTGTTTTCCGTTGCTTCGTTACATTCCGATTACACTGGAACACTCAGCAACTTGTAATTATCTTTTAATGGGTACTCTGAGTGATTTCATTTTTCTGAAATCGTATCGAAGAGTACTCCCCACTAAACTAACCTCCAACACGTTTTACTTTAAAGCCTTTTTCTTTTAAAAAACTCATTATTTTATCACGATAATCTCCTTGAATAATAATTTGTTCGTTTTTAAAACTTCCTCCAACGCTTAAGAGTTTCTTAATCTCTTTTGCTAATTGTTTAAAGTCTGAAGTCGCTCCAGTATATCCTTCAATAATGGTAATAGGTTTCCCTTTACGCTTTTCGTACTTGCAAATCATGGGTTCGTCTTGCATCCATAAAGTGGGTGCTTCTTTTTGCGTTTCTTCTGAAGCCTTATGGTCTGGAAATAAGTTTTTAAGTTGGTCTTGTATATCCATATTCATCTCCAGCGAAAGCGGGAGTCTTTTTTAATTATATATTTTTCGTTGCTTCAATACACTTTTCGTTAAGGCGAAAATCACTCAGCAACTTTTAACTATCTTTTAATTTGTACTCTGAGTTTTTTTAAAGAAAACCAAACTCTTAACTTTTGCACTCCTATATTCATCCCTTTAAAAAACTACATCAATCCAATTTCTTTTAATCGTTGTTGCAAAAACTCTCCCGCAGTAATATCATCAAAACCTTTAGAATGGTCCTCATCAATACATTCCTCCAAACAATTTAAACTCATCTCACTTCTGGGATGCATAAAAAACGGAATAGAATACCGTGAAGTTCCCCATGCTTCTTTTGGCGGATTTACCACTCGATGTATCGTTGATCTCAATTTATTATTGGTATGTCTTTCCAGCATATCGCCAACATTAATAACCAAGTTTCCTTCTTCTGGTTTCGCTTCCATCCATTCGCCATTCTTTTTCAACACTTGTAAACCACCCGCAGAGGCTCCCATTAATAGCGTGATTAAATTAATATCTCCATGAGCTCCAGCTCTAACTGCGCCTTTTGGTTCGTCTACAATAGGAGGGTAGTGGATTGGGCGCAAAATACTATTGCCATTCGCAATCCATTTGTCATAATAAAACTCATCAATTCCTATGTATAACGCCAATGCTCTTAGCACATACACTCCTGTTTTTTCCAGCATTTTATAGGCTTCTCTTCCAACTTCATTAAATAAAGGTTGCTCTATTACCAATACATTATCTGGATACACTTCTGTCAAGTTTGCATCTTCACTTGGTTCCTGTCCAAAATGCCAAAACTCTTTTAAATCACCTTCTTTCTTACCTTTTGCGTGTTCTTTTCCGAAGGAAATATATCCACGTTGGCCTCCTAATCCCTCAATTTCATAGTGTTTTTTAGTAGCTTCAGGAAGTGCAAAAAAACCTTTTACCTCTGTATAAAGACTCTCCATTAAATCTTCACTTAAGAAATGATTTTTAACCGAAGCAAAACCAATTTCTGAATAGGCATTCCCAATTTCATTTACAAACTTTTGTTTCCTTTCTGGATCTCCTGAAAGGAAATCGGCTAAATCAACACTAGGTATATTAGTCATATCACTAAATTTTTAAAACACAAATATAGCAAAATCCATACAGAATAATATTGATAAAAAATGAAAAGAAATTCCTTAATCCATTGGGGTTTTTCCTATTTTTGAAGTCACAATTATAAGACATGAATACCAGTTCTGTAGCTAAAATACAATTTGAATATAACCGTAATCAATTAGACGATAAAATGCTTATCATGCTGTACAAAGCCATGCTAAAGCCTCGTTTAATTGAAGAGAAAATGTTGATATTATTACGGCAAGGTAAAATCTCTAAATGGTTTAGTGGCATTGGTCAAGAAGCTATTTCGGCAGGAGTCACTGCTGCACTAGATACGGAGGAATATATTATGCCTATGCATCGTAATCTTGGTGTATTTACAGGGCGCGAAATCCCTCTAGAAAGATTATTTTCACAATGGCAGGGAAAAGCCAACGGATTTACAAAAGGAAGAGATCGAAGTTTCCATTTTGGAACCCAAGAGTTTAATATTATTGGAATGATCTCTCATTTAGGTCCTCAATTTGGTGTCGCTGATGGAATTGCTCTAGGTAATATACTAAAGAAAAACAATAAGGTCTGTGCTGTGTTTACGGGAGATGGCGGAACTAGTGAAGGTGATTTTCACGAAGCATTGAATGTAGCTTCGGTTTGGGATCTGCCTGTACTATTTTGTATTGAAAATAATGGCTACGGACTTTCAACCCCCACCTCGCAACAATTTAAATGTGAAAATTTAAAAGATCGTGCCATAGGATATGGAATGGAGGCACACATCATTGAAGGCAATAATATTCTGGAAGTCTACACCCGAGTTAAAGAGCTTGTGGAAGATATGCGCATCAACCCTCGACCTATATTGATGGAGTTCAAGACTTTTCGTGTTCGAGGACATGAAGAGGCGAGTGGTACTAAATATGTTCCGAAAGAGTTATTGCAAATGTGGGACCTTAGAGACCCTATTGAAAACTACACCGCTTTTCTGCGCAATGAAAATATTTTAACCGAAGAGAAACAAGTTGAGTATAAGCAAGGAATCATGAAAGAAATTCATGAGGGTCTAAAGATTGCTTTTGCTGAACCCGATATTGAAACCACTGAAAGTAAAGAATTACATGACTTATACAAACCATTTGTATATGAAGAGGTTAGTCCAAATAAAAAAACAAAAAACATACGGTTAATAGATGCTATTTCTGAAGGATTAAAACAATGCATGCAACGTCATGATAATTTGATTTTAATGGGTCAGGATATCGCCGAATATGGCGGTGTTTTTAAAATTACGGATGGTTTTTTAGAAGCATTTGGGGAGGATAGAGTTCGCAATACACCTATTTGTGAGTCTGCAATTGTTTCAGCAGCTATGGGACTTTCTATCAACGGATACAAAGCAATGATGGAAATGCAGTTTTCAGATTTTGCAGCTACTGGATTCAATCCCATCATTAATCTATTGGCTAAATCGCACTACAGATGGGGCGAGAATGCCGATGTAGTCATTAGAATGCCTTGCGGTGCGGGAGTAGGCGCTGGGCCGTTTCACAGTCAGACCAACGAAGCTTGGTTCACGCACACCCCTGGTTTAAAGGTGGTATATCCCGCATTTCCGTATGATGCAAAAGGATTATTAGCCACTGCCATTGAAGATCCAAATCCGGTGTTATTTTTCGAACACAAAGCATTGTATAGAAGTATTCGGCAAGAAGTCCCCACAGATTATTACACGTTACCACTAGGAAAAGCTTCTATTTTAAAAGAAGGGAATGAGGTTACCATTATCACTTATGGAGCGGGAGTACATTGGGCCTTAGACACCTTAGCGGAAGAAGCACAAATTTCGGCAGATTTAATAGATTTACGTACACTTTCTCCTTTGGATACTGAGGCTATATACGCTTCGGTAAAAAAGACTGGGAAAGTGATTATACTTCAGGAAGACTCTATGTTTGGAGGGATTGCTTCAGATATATCGGCTATGATTATGGAGGCATGTTTCAAACAATTAGACGCCCCTGTAAAACGGGTAGCGAGTATGGATACACCCATTCCGTTTGCTGCAAATTTAGAAGCGCAATACCTTCCGAAGAATACATTTAAAAAAGCATTATTAGAATTACTAACATATTAATCATTTTTACTACCTTTAAAATAACATTAAAATCGTCTTTTATGAAAAAAATACTTGTACTTATACTTTTAGCAACAACAGTAATTTCCTGTGGTACTCCTAAGACTGTTATTCAATCTAAAAAAGTGATTAAAGGCTATTGGAACCTTAGCAACATAAGCTATAGCCAAGAAGGAGAATACAATGTTACTTTATTTGATGTCGCTCCTAAAGACTGTTTTGAGGGGAGTAGTTGGCGTTTTATACCTAATAATAATACCGGTGTTTATACTATAGATAAGAGTGATTGTCCAACAGGGGATTACCATTTTATTTTTACTATTCAAGAAATTAATCAAACCACAGGCTTGTATGATTTTTTATTAAAACCAACCAACGAAAAACATAAATCTGAAACAAACTCGGGAGTTAGGCTACAATTAACACAACTTACCGATACCACAATGCAATGGCAACAAACATTAACGGTTGATGGAAGTCCATTTACGATTTATATGAATTTTTCAAAAGAGGAGTTAAATTAATCTGAATTATACTAAAATTACTACATATATGAAAACTTTAAAAAAAACACTATTTATACTAGTAGCAATTGCTTTATCAATTAATTTATCTAGTTGTGAAGCAACCAAAAATGCTAATAACAAACAAAAAGGTGCTGTAATAGGTGCTACTGGAGGTGCTATACTAGGTGCTATTATCGGGAATAATGTTGGCAAAGGAGGCAATGGAGAGTTAGGCGCTGTAATAGGTGGCGTTATTGGTGGAGGTGCAGGGGTGCTTATTGGATCTAAAATGGACAAACAAGCCCAAGAAATTGAAGAAGAAATTCCAGGGGCTACCGTAGAACGTATTGATGACGGGATTGTCATTACTTTTGATGAGAATAGCGGTGTGTTTTTTGAAACCAACAAATACAATGTCAATAATACTTCTCAAGCAACTCTTGATAAACTAGCTGGAATATTAGCTGAATATTCTGATACTAATATCTTGGTAGTAGGTCATACCGATAGTGTAGGAGCTGATGAGTACAATATGACCCTTTCAAAAAACAGAGCCTATGCAGTTAGCAATTATTTTATTCATGATAAAGGGTTGAGTTCTTTGCGTTTTACAACTAATTGGTTTGGTGAACAACAACCTTTACATGAAAACAACACCGCTGAGGGTCGAGCAAAAAACCGCAGAGTGAATATTGTATTGCTTCCTAACGAGAAAATGAAAGCAGATGCCGAAAAAGAGGCAGGAAATTAAGATTCCATTTAAAAAATTAATTCCGATTTCCAACTCATTTTTGAAGTCGGTTTTTTTATATAATAAGATACCATACTAAATTCACCCTACATAAAACCAAGTATTCTTGCCGTAAAACTCACTACTGTAGGCGAACGAAGTGTACGCAGTGGACATCCTTGGTTGTTTTCAGAAAGTATTATTAAGGTTAACAAAGAAGGGACTTCTGGAGACATTGCTATAATATTTAGCCATACCAAAAACAAAGCAATTGGTGTGGGTTTATACGATCCAGATTCTCCCATACGCATTAAGATGATTTATAATGGAGGTGGAGCAACTATAGATTCAGATTTCTTTTCAGAAAAAATTAACAGCGCCTATGCTATCCGCATTCCTTTGTTAGAAACTAATACCAATAGTTATAGGTTACTATTTGGAGAAAATGATGGGTTCCCAGGGTTTATTGCCGATGTATACAATAAGGTATTGGTCATAAAATTATATTCGGCTATTTGGTTTCCGTATTTGGAGATGATACTAAAAAGTTTAATCGAAATAAGTCATTGTGAAACTGCCGTTTTAAGACTCAGCAGGTCGCTTCAGAATAATAAAGAAAACACTGGACTGTCTGAAGGGCAGGTGTTATTTGGAAAATTAGAAAATGAAGTAATCCCTTTTGTAGAACACGGTGTACAGTTTTCAGCCAATGTAATTAAAGGGCATAAAACAGGCTATTTTCTAGACCATCGCAATAACCGAAAACGAGTAGGGGAGCTCTCCAATGGCAAAACTGTATTAGATGTTTTCTCGTATGCAGGGGGTTTTTCTGTACACGCATTAGCCAATGGCGCAAAAGAGGTAAGCAGTGTTGATATAAGCAAGCAGGCATTAGCTTTGGCGATGGAGAACGGAAATCTAAATAGCTACAACGGAAAACACCATACTATTGCTGGAGATGCTTTTGAGGTGATGCGGCAAATGATTTCAAAAGGAAAAAGATTTGATGTGGTGGTGATAGATCCGCCATCGTTTGCAAAAAGTAAAAAGGAAATCGATATTGCCAAAAAGAAATACCAGCAATTGGCACAATTGGGAGTTCAACTAACTTCGAAAGGAGGGATGCTAGTGTTAGCTTCTTGCTCTTCAAGGGTTTCTGCAGAAGAGTTTTTTAGTATTAACCAACAAGTTCTAGACAGTCAATCAAGACCCTATATACTTCAGTCCACCACGCAACATGATGTGGATCATCCAGTTACTTTTAAGGAAGGAGCATATTTAAAGACTGGATACTACCTTTTTACAAAATAATTTCTTACTTTTAAAGGAGTGAATAAATAGCTTATAAGAATTCTCTTAACAAACTATTTAATTCCGAAGAAAACTAACATTCATCATATTTTATAATTTGATTAATGATTAGCTTTATTCCTTCATTTAAAAATAAGTATTTATGAAAATATATGATGACAAACACATTAAAAATGTAGCCTTTGTTGGCGCACATAATAGTGGTAAAACCACACTGGCTGAAACGATGCTGTTCGAAGCTGGACTTCTCAAAAGACGTGGGACGGTAGAACAAAAAAACACCGTAGCCGATCACCACGAAATAGAACAAGAAAGACAAACTTCTGTCTTTGCGACGCCACTCCATACCGAGTGGCGAAATTATAAGATAAATATTATAGACACTCCGGGAATGGATGATTTTGTGGGTGAAATAATTTCGTCTATTCGTGTAGCAGATAGTATTGTAAATGTAATTAATGGTCAACATGGAGTAGAAGTAGGAACAGAAATTATCTGGAACTATATTGATAAATATCGAAAACCTACCATTTTTGTTGTGAACCAAATTGATAACCCAGCATGTGATTTTGACGAATCTTTAAAGAGCATTCGTGAATTAGTTGGGAATAATGCAGTTCAGATTCAGTATCCATTAAAAATAGATGGTGCCCAATGTATTTTGGATGTATTAAAAATGAAGGTCTATAAATTTGGTTCTGAAGGAGGGAAACCAGAAAAATTAGAAATTGGAGGAAATCATAGAAAGTTAGCAGATATGCTCCATAATGAACTCGTTGAGAAAGCTGCTGAAAATGATGAAGAGCTAATGGAACTCTTTTTTGAGAAAGGAACCTTGAATGAAGATGAAATGCGACAGGGTATTAAAGCGGGAATGTTAAATCATGAACTATTCCCTGTATTCTGTGTATCTGCATTGAGCGATATGGGAACAGGCAGATTAATGGGCTTTATTGACAATGTAGCTCCTGCTGCTGCCGATTTAAAACCAGAGCAATCTGTAGAAGGAGATACTATAGAACGTAAGGCAGACGCACCAACAGCATTGTTTGTATTTAAAACTGTGTATCAGCCAAACTTAGGGCAACTTACGTTCTTTAAAGTAAAGTCTGGAGAGATTAATATTAATGATAAATTAGAAAACTCCCGAAACGATAAAATTGAGATCTTGAACCAATTATATATCATGGATGGCAATAAAAGAGAAGCTGTTACAAAATTAACCGTGGGAGATATAGGAGCGACTTTAAAACTGAAGTTTACCGAAACTAACGATACGCTTCATACTATAGGAAATCCTATTACTATCAAGCCTATTCAGTACCCTGAACCAAGAATTAGGAAAGCTGTTAATGCGGTAGATAAAAATGATGAAGAGAAGCTGAGTGATGCGCTTAAAAAAATCCATAGTCAAGACCCTACGGTAGTAGTAGAGTATTCCAAAGAACAAAAACAACTAATATTAGGATGTCAAGGAGAGCTGCATTTGGTGACTATTAAATGGGCTTTACTTAATATCTACGGAATTGAAGCCGAATTTACCCAACCAAAAATAATCTATAGAGAAACGATACTACGATCTACCTCTACTAGTTACCGACACAAAAAACAATCTGGAGGTTCTGGACAATTTGGTGAGGTACACATGAAAATTGAGCCTTGGCATGAAGGAATGAACGAGCCCGAAGGTTTCAATGTTAGAGGCAAAGAAGAAGTAGAACTTCCTTGGGGAGGGAAACTAATGTTTTATAACTGTATTGTTGGAGGTGTAATAGATTTACGTTATTTACCAGCGGTAATGAAGGGAATATTAGAAGTAATGGAAAATGGACCACTAACGAACTCGTATGTAAGAGACATTCGTGTCATGGTATATGATGGTAAAATGCATGCGGTAGATTCTAATGATATTTCATTTAAAATTGCAGGAGCACACGCTTTTAAAGAAGCATTTTTAAATAGTAAACCCAAACTATTAGAACCTGTTCAAGAACTAATTGTTAAGGTACCTGAAGAAATGGTGGGGAATGTGATGACCGACTTACAATCTAGAAGATCCATTATACTAGGATTTGAAAGTAACGATAATTACCAGATTTTAAGGTGTAACACCCCATTGGCAGAATTGTACGGATTCTCAACAGACTTACGTTCCTTAACACAAGGAAGAGCTACTTTTAGTTCTAAGTTCTCATCGTTTGAGCCTGTACCTGCTAATATTCAGAAAGGATTAGTACAGCAAGAAGATTAAATCATTATAATAACAACTAAAATTAACATATATGCAGACTAAAGTAATTTATTTAAGCGATTTAAAGTTTAATTTAGAGACATGGAAAAGAGAGTTGCGGTTTCATTTTAATGAAATGGATACCTTTCAAGAAAAGCTAGAGGAGATAGCTTCTAGAGAATTTGGAATGAAGGCATTAACACCTTTAGAGACTTTCCAAAATAGAATTATGATTGAGAGAGATGCGATTTCAAAATTAATGCATCGTTGTAAAGCGAAGATGAAGAATATACAAACAGCTGACTTTGATGAGAATATTGACGGTAGATTGCAAACCGAGCAACATACCCTGCGTGACGATATGAAAACCTACATCAGACTTCATTATGAATTGAAAGAAGAAATGATGCAATATTTCTTAGAATGGCTATAAAAGCCTAGAAGTTAGATGAGGAAGACAGAAGTGGATTCATTTAGATTGCTTAGCGGTTTAAAAGACCCTTCATTATAATAGACCACATTCTTAAAAAGGGTGTGGTCTTTTTATTATTCAGAAGTTCCTCTTTTTAAATAAAACAGAATAAATATAGAAAACAAGGAACAGATAGAGAACCCAATAAATAGAGGTAAAGTGCTGTCTGAAATATACCTACCAATAAAAACACTTATAGGTACTGCCATTAATGTAGAAATTAGTCCTGTGATTGCAGAGGCGATACCAGCAATATGCCCCACTGGTTGCATAGCAATGGCACGAAGATTTCCGAAGAGGAAGCCCAGTGTA
>JAUVAS010000093.1 GCA_030591585.1 Flavobacterium sp.
ACCAAAAATCTTAACACCTAATCGTTTCGATTCTGACTCTCTACCGTTCTTCGAACTACCAACTCCTTTTTTATGTGCCATTTTATATTATTTTAACGATTAAATTAACTTAATGCAGTAATTAATTCGGCCTTCTTCATAGAAGTATACCCAGTAATTCCTTTTTCTTTAGCCATCGCTTTTAATTCAGCAACAGTCATTGAACTAATATCTGAAGTCGCAGCTTCTACTTTAGGAGTAGCCTTTTCAGCTTTTGGAGTTGCAGGTTTTGCTTCTTTCTTAGGTGCAGCTTTTTCAGCCTTGGCTGGAGTCGCTTTTTTAGCACCACTTGCAACAATACTTTCAATTACTATTTCTGAAAGTGCTTGTCTATGACCATTTTTAACTTGGTATCCTTTTCTTCTTTTCTTTTTGAATACGATAACTTTGTCACCTTTAAGGTGTCTTAAGACTTTTGCTCCAACTTGAGCACCGTCGATAGCCGGGGCGCCAATAGTTACTTTGCCTCCGTCGCTTAACATAAGAACATTATTGAAAGATACTTTCTTTCCTTCTTCTGTTGCTAAACGGTGAACAAAGACTTTTTGGTCTTTTGCAACTTTAAATTGCTGCCCTGCTATTTCTACAATTGCGTACATAGCGTAATGTTTAATTATTTTTTGATTAAAATTTTTAATGCCCTTATTATAGGACTTGCTCTCTGCAGCGAATATTTTTCGCGTAAGAGGGTGCAAATATATGTTTTAATACTGAAATAGCAAGCGGTTTTAATAAAAATCAAAAAGCTTTAACTCCCTAACTTTCTTGAGTTTGCTAAATAAACTCCCAGAAGGATAATTAGGGTAGCCACTATTTGCCAAACACCAAAGCCTTCTCCATCCATTAACCCCCATATCACAGCAACTACAGGCATTAAATAAGTAACCGAAGATGCAAAAACAGGAGTCGATATCTGAACCAATTTATTGAAAAGAACCTTTGCTATTGCTGTTCCAAAAATTGAAAGCAATACAATATAGAATAATGACATTGGTAATTCTGGAGATTGAATTACTTCGGAAGTAAAAAACCCAGAATATATAAGTACTATAACCGCCGGAATAATAATCGCCACAAAATTCCCCACTGCAATAGTAATCGCTGGCACATTCTGTAGGTGTCTTTTTATAATATTTACACTAAGTGCATACATTATAGTAGCAATAATCACCAAAAATGCATACCAATAATTTTGATCTGGATTAATGGTTGCTCCATTAGTAATAAGAAGTATCGTGCCTACAAAACCAATTGCTACCCCAATTATTTGTTGTCTAGATGAAAATATTCTAAAAGCGACAAAGCCTAAAATAATTGTATTTATTGGCACTATTGAATTTAATATAGATGCGATGGCACTGTCTATTTCAGTTTCTGCAAACGCGAATAAAAAAGCAGGAAAAAAAGTGCCTAAAAACCCAGAAAGAACAATCCACTTTATGGTAGTTTTAGAAAGCTTTTTAAGGCTACTAAAACCAGCAAAAAAAAGAATAACACCAGAAATAATAATTCTTAATGACCCTAACTGCAAGGGTGTAAGACCAATTAATGCTTTTTTAATTAATATAAATGAGCTTCCCCATATTAAGGAGAGGATTATTAAATAAACCCATTTATTGCTATTCTGCTGCATTTAGAATGATTATTAATTTGCAAAAATGTCACTATTAAATTAATAAAGTGGAAACAATTGTTATTTTTGCTAAAATTAAATCAATAAAACATTTATGAAAACATTAAAATTAGTAGTAGGAATCGCATTATTTTCGGTGGTTGTTTGGTCATGTAAAAATGAGCCAAAAATTGAAACTGTTGAAGTTGCTGAAACAATTGCTGTTAAAGAGGTTGATGCTAATGCAACGATTGCAAAAGCAGAATTTAATATTGAAGGAATGACTTGCGCAATTGGTTGTGCAAAAACAATTGAAAAGAAACTTTCTAAAATGGATGGAGTAAAGTCTGCAAAAGTAGATTTTGAAAAAAAATTAGCAATGGTCGAATACGATGAAGCTAAAGTAACTACTGCGTCTTTAGAGGAAACAGTAACAAAAACTAGCGCCCAATATACGGTCTCTGATATGAAGACCGTAGAATCTTTTACCACAGATGGCGCTAAAAAAGCATGTGATAAAGATTGTAAAAAAGCGTGTTGTGCTGGAAAAAAAATGGCAGAATGTGATCACGAAGGGGAAGCTTGCAAAGAGGGATTGAAAGGCTGCAAAATGACAGCGAAAGATTCTAAAGGTGAGAAAATGGCAGTAAACAAAAAAGAGTGTAAAGAAAAGGCAGCGTGCAAAGGAAAAAGCAAAAAAGAATGTAAATCCTTGAAAGGAGACAAAGCCCATATGGATTCTAAAGAAGGCAAAGCAATGGCTGCTGCTTGCGGAAAAGACTGTAAAAAAGCGTGTTGCTCAGAAAAAGCATAATTAATTCCTGCAAATCCCGATAGTCGTCGGGAAGGAATCTCATAAATTAAAAAACCCATCCCGATTTTATCAAGATGGGTTTTTCAATGTATTCTATTTTGGAATTCTATTCTTCAGACCTCCATTTAAATGTTTCCATAATTTTCCTGATATCATTTCTTAAATAAACAACCGCAGGATAAATAGAATCAAAATTAGGTTTTGCTTCAAAATACAATGCGCCCGTTATAAAATGATGAAGACTATCGGTTACATAAAACTCAGCTTGAGTAGCAGCGTTTCCGTTAATCATATAAAACATTCCGTACACATTTTCATCTGGATTTAAAAAAGGTTGTTCAGGAATGCTCTCTGCTTTTATCGCATGATCGTAAGCAAGTTTTTGAGCATCTCTCAACAAAGATTCTAAATTTGATTCATTTACATTTTGGTAGGTAATATAAAGAGTCGCTTTCATTTTAGGATAGTGTAAATTTAATCCACAATTCCTTTTTCTTTGAAGTATCGCTCTTTCATTTTTCTGAAAACTATACAAACAATCTGTTTCAAAATTTTCATAATTAGCCTTAGTATAGTCCAACCTCAATTGAGCTTTTGATTTTATTACCACCTCATTATTACATGAAGCCAAACCTAATATTAAAAGAAGTGCCAATAAAAAACGCATATTAATTGTTTATGGAAAGTTTTATTTGTTTGATTCGTTTGTTTTCAAACCTCTCAATCGTAAACGTGTATTGATGAAACTTTAATATTTCACCTTGCTTTGGAAAACCCTTAGAAATTTCTAATAAAAATCCAGCCAATGTTTCTGCTTCTCCCTTTCCTTCTTCAAACAATTTCAGATCTTCCAATTTAATTGCTTTATAAAAGTCTTTTATCGGGGTTTTGCCTTCAAAAACAAAAGTGTTCTCATCTAATTTTGAAAATATTAAATCTTCATCGTCAAATTCATCACTAATTTCTCCTACAATTTCTTCAATAATATCTTCCAAAGTAATCAAACCACTAGTACCTCCATATTCATCTACCACAATCGCCATATGCATTTTCATTTCTTTAAACTCATTTAGCAAATCATCTAATTTTTTATTTTCAGGAACAAAATAAGGTTTTCTAACTAAGGCATTCCAATTAAAATTTTCATGATCAATATGTGGCACTAAATCTTTTACATATAAAATTCCGGTGATAGTATCAATGCTTTCCTTAAACACAGGGATTCTAGAAAATCCGTGGGCAATTATTTCTGGCATTATTGTTTTATAAATGGCAGTTTCATCTAAAGCAAAAATATCCATTCTCGGTTTCATTACCTCTTTAGTGTCTGTGTTTCCAAAAGTTACAATTCCCTTCAAAATTTTATGCTCTTCTTGTGTAGTAGCTTCTTCAGATGCCAATTCTAAAGCCTGAGATAAATGACCAACACTAATACTCGTTTTATGTCGCCCAAACTTCTTTTCAATATACAAAATCACAGACTGCATTGGGCCACTTAAAGGTGTTAACACAGTATTTAAAAACTTTATGGGATATGCCATAAAGGTCGAAAACTGAACACTTTTTCTGCTTGCATATACTTTAGGAAGTATTTCGCCAAATAACAAAATTACAAAAGTGACTAGCCCAACTTCGGCTAAAAAGCGAAGATTTATTCCATAATAATTAGTTGGAATTCCTGAAAACCACAAATCTCCTAACGAAGCAAAAAGAAGTACAATAGCAATGTTTATAAAGTTATTTGCAATAAGAATGGTCGCCAATAATTTTTTGGGTTTAGACAACAACTTCTGAACTATTAGTAACTTTTTTGAAAGTTTCTTTTCTGAAATATCTTCATCAAAGTCTGAAGATGTTAGCGAAAAAAAAGCAACTTCAGCACCAGAAATTAAAGCAGAACAAACCAATAAGACCAATAAAATAACGATGCTCGTAATATAAGTACCATTTAAAAAAATTGCTAAAAACAAACTAGGAGGTTCTGAATCCAAAATTTTGGTTTAGTTAAAATTAAAAAGGCAAGTCGTCTTCCTCTTTATTTACAGAGTCTGGAGCTTTTACAGGCTCTTGTACTGGGTTTTGTTGGCTTTGACTTGCTCCAGCATTTGGGTTCGGATTTCCCTCTCCTGGTTTAGGAGATAAAAAGGTAAATTCTAAACATTGAATTTCGGTAGTATAACGATCTTTACCTTGGTCATCCTGCCATTTACGCGTTTTTAATCGCCCTTCAATATATACTTTATCTCCTTTATGAAGGTATTTTTCGCAAATCTCAGCAGCTTTATTTCTCACTACAATATTGTGCCATTCGGTATTGCTCACTTTTTCACCCGTCGTACGATTGGTATATGTTTCGTTGGTTGCTAACGGAAAATTACCAACACAACCTCCTCCTTCAAAATAATGCATTTTCACTTCATCACCCGTGTGCCCTATTAGTATTACCTTATTAATTGTCCCGCTCATTTTAAATTGTTTTTTAATTCTTGCAAAGTTAATTTTTGTGATTTAAATATAGCTATTTTTTTTTGTTTTTGTATAGATTCTTTTGAATTGAAAAATGAATTGATAAATTTTTCGATTAAAACGGGTACAGGATATTTATTAATTGTGCTAATGGGAATGCTTTTTGAATTCAATTTTGAAGATTCGGCAATCCAAAATCGAGTATATAAATGACGATGAGAAAGTTTATGAATTATCGATTTTTCATTATAAAGCACTATAGATGTTATCCCGTTTTCTTTCGATAACTCTTTAATTTTTTCTAATTGCTGAAATTTTTCAATTTCTGTTTCATTAAGAGTTTCAATAAGTGGAAATTCATATAATTGTTGCCAAATTCCTTTTTTGGTTCTTTGCTGGAGTATTGTTTTATTATCTTCAGATAGAAGAACCAGATAATTGAAATAAGCTTTTTTAACTTTTAATTTTTTTAGCTTTACCGGTAATTCTGAAACCATTTTTTTCTGAAGCGACACACACTTATCATTAAAAATACAGGAAATACAATTTGGGTTTTGAGGTTTGCAATGTCGCGCTCCAAATTCCATAATTGCTTGGTTATAAATTCCTGGTTGTGATACATCTATTAATTCTTGAGCCAAAGCTTTAAATTCTTTAATCCCGTTTGTGCTATTAATAGGGGTGTCAATTCCAAAATAGCGTGCCAATACTCGGTATACATTCCCATCAACAACAGCCGCAGGTTCATTAAAGCAAATAGATGCAATCGCACTAGCCGTATAATCTCCAATACCTTTTAACTTCAATAACTCATTATAGCTTGTAGGAAATTCACCTTTACATTTTCCTGAAATATATTTTGCAGTAAAATGTAAGTTTCTCGCTCGCGAATAATAACCTAATCCTTGCCAAAGCTTTAACACTTTTTCTTCGGGGGCATTTGCTAAGGTTTTTATTGTAGGAAACTCAGCAATAAATGCATTATAATATGGTAATCCTTGGGCGACTCTTGTTTGTTGAAGGATTATTTCAGAAAGCCAAATATTATAAGGTTCTTTAGTTGTACGCCAAGGCAAGTCTCTTTTGTGCTTTAAATACCACACTATGAGTTTTTTACTAAAATGAAGGCTACTTTTTGACATTTAACGAAATTAGGCTTTATCTAATTATATTTTAATGGTTTATGTATTGAATTTTAAATTATAAAATCCTTATATTTGCCGTCTTGAAAAAAGAAAATTTTATTAATAATCAAATAATTACAGAATGACAAAAGCAGATATCGTAGCGAAAATTTCAGACAAATTAGGGATGGAAAAAGGAGATGTACAAGCTACCGTTGAAACCTTTATGAGTGAAGTAAAAAACTCTTTAGAAGGTGGTGACAATGTTTACTTAAGAGGTTTTGGAAGTTTTATTGTAAAGAAAAGAGCTGAAAAAACAGGAAGAAACATTTCAAAAAACACAACAATAAAAATCCCCGCACATAACATCCCAGCATTTAAGCCTGCAAAAGTATTTGTAGAAGGTGTGAAAACAAATGTAAAGGTAAAATAATAACCATCCTATAACGGGATATTTAAAAGTATTACTATGCCAAGTGGTAAAAAAAGAAAAAGAGCAAAGATCTCTACTCACAAACGTAAAAAAAGAAGTAGAGCTAATCGCCATAAGACTAAGAAATAGTTAACTATAGCTTAGTTAAGTACAAAATCAAAAACGTTCTTTGAAAATGAAATTGATATAGTTTCTATTTGAAACTTATTGGTTTCGACGGGTTAAAATTCTATCTATTTATTAGGTAGAAAAAAACCTGTGATAAAATATTGTTTAATCCATCCCGATTTATCGGGATAAAAATTAATGAAACGTGAACTACGAATTATTTATTAGATCTGGTTCGCAATCAGTTGATTTTGCCCTTTTAAAAGATGGAAAACTAATTGAATTACATAAAGAAGA
>JAUVAS010000031.1 GCA_030591585.1 Flavobacterium sp.
ACATTAAATACATTGATTAAATCATAGGTAAAATATTAATAACTGTCAACGTTTAGTATAAAAGTAATAGTCTAACACTCAGAAGTTTTAGTTTAGCTAAAGTTAAATATTTGAGTTGTATGATTGATTTCTACGCTACACTAAACGTTGATATTAATGACTTTACCAAGAAAAACTAGTTGAGTATTTCAATTAATTTTAGGCTCTTTAAAAATAAAAATTATGAAAAAATTATTATTACTAGTAACAATTATGTTTAGTTTTTTCTCTGTAACTGCCCAACAAACACAGGAAGAGTTATCTGCTGCTGTCGCTAATCCATTAGCTGATTTAATGAGTTTTCCATTTCAGAATAACCTGAATATGAATTATGGTGAACACGACCGAAATTTGAATGTATTGAATATTCAACCAGTAATTCCTCTTCTTGGGGGCAAACTAATTACCAGAACAATATTCCCTATCGTTAGCATTCCTGATTTCAGCAATGAAAGCGGAACGCTTTCTTCGGGATTGGCAGATATAATATTTTCGGCATTTTATATCCCAGAAACTAAAGGGGTAATGTTAGGATTTGGACCCGTAATTGAATTACCAACTGGAGGTAGTATACGAGGCTCACAAAAATGGAGTGCTGGCCCATCTCTTGCAATCATATACCAAACTGGCGACTTGACTCTTGGAGGAGTAATGAACAATGCCTGGTCATTTGCTGGAGAATCAGATCGTGAGGATGTAAACCACATGCTTATGAATTTATTTATTACACGCCAATTAGGTGGTGGTTGGTATGTAAACAGTGCGCCTATTATTACTGCCGATTGGACTGCCGACTCTGAAGACCGATGGATTGTTCCTATAGGAGCTGGTGGAGGTAAATTAGTAATGCTTGGAGGCAAACTACCTTTAAACCTACAAACCCAATTATATTATAATGTAGTGCGGCCAGATTTTGGACCCGAATGGCAATGGAGATTACAAATGCAAATACTATTACCTACAAGTATTTTCAAAGAGAAAACACAATCTACGGAAAAACAATAATGGTTTTTCATCTTCATTAAATATTGCATATTCAGATATTAATAATGAATTTGAAAATGTTGAATATAAAATACGGCACTGAGAAAACATAATAATATACCCGTTGTTTGGCAAATATCTGCTTTACATCTTAACAGGAGGACACTAATTAGTGGTGTCCTTTTAAAGGAAGCTCCCTTTACTTATGATAAACAAATAGGAAGTTTTAGGAATCTGCTTAAAGTAAGTAAATCCTATTTTATAAGCCCTTATCAAAACAAACAAATTTCAATTACAGCAAATAATACAACCATAAGTACAAATACTGATAAATATGGTGGTTTCTCTGTTGTTGTAGACTTTCTAATTATAGGCGAATTAAAAATAAACATAGCTAACAATGTTAATCCGTTAAGAATTCTGCAAACTTACCCCATTATTTTTCAAAATACCAAAAGCTCTTTCGATGTAATATCAGATATTGATGACACTATTATAATTTCCTACACTACTAATTTTTTTAAACGTGTTGGAACGCTTGTGCTTACCACACCAAACAAAAGGAAGAATATTGACTTTACTAAAGAGTTGTTTAAGGGATTTAAAAAACTGGACGCCCGTGTATTTTATGTTTCTAAAAGTGAGTACAACCTATTTGGCATGTTAACTTCTTTTATCGAATACAACAAACTACCCAAGGGCCAGCTGATTCTAACACCCTATTTAAAGTTCAGTCAGCTGCTAAATCCAAAGAAAAATCGAAATTTCAAAACCAACCACATTAGGTTTATTATAGAGAATTTGCTTACTAATGGTTTTGTTTTAATAGGCGATGACAGTCAGCGGGACATGGAAATATATTTAGAAATTGCCAGAAAATTCCCAGAAAGGATTTTGAAAATCTACATCAGGCAGACTAAAAAGAAAATATTATTTCACCAAAAACAAATGTGGGAGAAACTAAAATCAACAGGGATTCCTGTTAAGTACTTTAAAGCAGATAGTGATGTGGATGTAGTGAAAGAAATGGAACAATTAAAAAATCGTAGCCAATGAAACTTCTTTTTGTAGTAAACCCAATATCGGGAGGTGTTGATAAAGAACCCTTTTTGATTGAAGCAAAAGCTTTGTGTAAAAAATACGGAATTGATTTTTACTTTTTTAAAACCACCGGCAAGGACGATAAAAAACATTTAGAAAACGCCTTAACAAAATATCAACCTGATAAAGTTGCCTCAGTAGGTGGTGACGGCACAACACTTTTCACTTCTATTGCATTATTAAACACCTCTATTCCAATGGGGATAATACCTTTAGGCTCAGCCAATGGTATGGCTACAGAACTTTTTGTTAATCCCATCCCAATAGAAGCCTTAAAAGACATCATAATATCGGAAGTAGTAGGAGATTTGGATATGGTTGTTGTTAATGATGAGTATTATTCAATTCACATTGGCGATGTTGGAATAAATGCTGCAATAGTTGATGCGTATGAAAAAGATGCAAATCGCGGAATGGTAACTTATGCAAAATATTTTATTGAAGAATTAAAACAACTGAAACCTTTTAATTTCACCATCAAAGCCAACGGAATAACCATCAAAGAAAAAGGTCTGATGGTAGGAATCTGCAATTCACGAAAATATGGCACTGGGATTCCACTAAACCTTACAGGCAACCCAATGGATGGAAAATTTGAAATAGTAATTATTAAAAATATGGACCTGAACTCTTTAATAAAAGCAGGTTTATCTAAATTTAATGATAGGTTTTTTGATAGTCAAAATGGAATAATTATTAGTACAGATAAAGCAGATATACATTTTGAGCAAGCAAGGTTATTACAACTAGATGGAGAGGTAATTGGTGAATTTAAACAATTAAAGGTTAAGATTATGCAAGGAGCAATCAAACTGATTACCACTAATGAAAATTTATACTTACGCTGAAAAATGAAATGTCAAACTCCCCTACAATTTCTTAATTGGAGCGTTAAATGAACATTACAAAAAAGAACTACCGTTCTAAAATAGTAAACTCATTTACAAGATAATATCGATTTCCTAGAATTTTGTATCTAAGCTCCCTATCGCATCTTGCAATGAGTTATGTTTACGGTGCTAAAAAACATGAAACAATAGCTTAATATACTGAAAAACAATACCTTCGTTTTAGACTAAAGATAAGCTCCATTAAAACTGAGCTTGCCTTAGTATTAGCAATAATAAGTCAGAATCAAAAAAATGGGATCAAATAAACTACAGGAAATAATGAAAACAAAAATAGCAGCAATTTTATTACTCAATACTCTTTTCGGGTTTTCTCAATCTGAAATTGAGAACTACAGCACATTTCTTAAAAACCAAAAGCAATCACCAAAAGAGTATATTTTTGAATTATTTGAAACAAATAATATTATAATATTAGGAGAACGAGACCATAGAGATACAACGCAATATGATTTAATACTTGACATTATTAGAGATGAACGATTTATTAATAATGTTGGGCACGTTTATACAGAAGTTGGTGTTGTAAATCAAACTAAATGGGCTAATAACGTTGTAAAAGGAAACTATAAAGACACGCAAGAATTTGAAAAGGAATTTGTAAAATTATATCGAGAACTTGATTTTAATCCATTGTGGGATAAATACAATATGATTAAATACCTCCAAGGAATTTATGAAATAAACAAAAACCGTACTCAAGATAAAAAAGTAACGATTGGATTAACTGATTGTGCTTTTGAATGGAAGGATCTAACACACAAAAAATATGAGGAGTTTAAAAAAAACAATTTACGTGGATTAAATACAAGAGACAGTATTATGGCTTTTAATTTTATGAAACTATACGAACAACAAAACCCAATTAATGGTCACAAAAAAGCATTATTGATACAAAGTAGGCCACACGCTATTAACTTAAATATTGTTTATAAAGAAAAGAACATTATAACAACAGGAGGTTTCATTAAAAAAAAATATGGCAATAATGTAAAAGTAATTGCTTTTAATTGGTATAAATGGATTCCAAAAGAGTGGAAAGGTGTACGGTGGGGATTAGAGCATATAATAGAATTAACGAATGATGGAAAGTGGGATGCTGCTTTTGAAATTACAGAAAATAAATCTGTAGGTTTTGACATTAAAGACACTCCTTTTGGATTGACAGAATTTGATTACTCTTATGAACAAAATATTAACTTTCAAGATGTTATTGATGGTGTTATCTTTTATCTTCCTTTTTATGAATTCTCGTGTACTCGTGGGCTTCCAAACATTGTGGATATAGAATTTGCGGAAAAATATATTGAACGAATGGATAGTATTAATGGAAATACTAGCTATAGTGAAAAATACACTCCAAAAGATGAAAAAATGGATTGGGATGAATTTAGAAGTTTTGACTGTAATGATTACGAAAAAATGAAAATCCAAATGGAGCAATGGATAAAAGACTAGGCACACACACACTAAAAAGAGTGTAACGTTAAACGAACATCCCAAAAAACTACAGTTCCAAAACAGTAAACTCATGAGATAAAGGCTCAAGGTTTTCCTTTAAACTTTGAAACAAACCTTTCCCAAACTCCAAATAAAACTCAGAAAAATTAAGGGTGCGTTCTTGTAAGCTCTCTTTTGGGAATAATTGATTTTGTATAGTAGTTACTCTGTTTAACTGGTCTGCTAATTTTCTTTTTTCGGCTTTTAATAAGCGTTTTTCTAAGTTGTCAAGTCCGTTGAGTTGTTTCTTTTCTTGTGCTGCAACGGCTCCTAAAAAGGATTTGTCTGTTTTTTCGGCAATGGCATACAAATTAGCAAACTGCTTTTTTAAGTGTTCGCGTTGTGGTGTGAAATCGATAACAACCTCTGAAAGTTGATGGGTCTGTTTTTTTTCTAAATCGTATGGTGATAAGAATAACGATTCTATGGTTTCATTTAACTTCTCTAATTTTTTAGAAAGCTTTTTAGGCACTAGCAATACCGAATTTCGCAATAATAAAATAGGGAAGGTAACACCCACACTTTCAAAATAATCTTTTAACTGGAACCAATATGCCAACTCTCCTCCACCGCCAACATAACATAAATTTGGTAATACAATTTCTTGGTATAAAGGTCGAAGTAAGGCGTTGGGTGAAAATCGTTCTGGATGGTCTTGAAGTTCTTTTAAGATTTCTTCTTTTGAGAATGTAATCTCTGTATTCTTGATTTTAAAACTTCCATCTTCTTCTATAATCCGTTCTCGTAATCCTTTTGTTAAATAAAACAAGTTGATTTCTCTGGGGTGTACCTGTTTTTTAAATCCTATTTCTTCCAATCTTTGAGTAGTGGCTTCTACTTTTTGAAAGGATAATTTCTCTGTAAGCTCTTTTTCAGCAAAAGGAATGAATTGTTTTTTTAAATCGCAATCGTTTCCGTCGATTATAACTAATCCATAGCTAGAAAATAATTCGTTTGCTAAATACCGAGTGGCATCGGTTAGGTTGTTGTGTTTGGTGTAGGCTTCAGAAAAAAGTTGAGTTAGTTTTTGTACATTTTCGGTTGCTCCTCCCGACATTTCGAGATTGGATTTTAATTGAGTTAGTAATTCCTCCAATCCTTCTGTAGTCAATTCCCCTACTGCTCCAGCACTTTCACGTTTCCATGCTATTTTCTTTCCGAAGAGATTAAAATAATTGATCTCCTCAAAGTCGTGATCCTCGGTTGCCATCCAATACACCGGTACAAAATGATGTTTGGAATGTTTTTTATTTAAAGTTTCAGAAAGATTAATTACCGAAAAAATCTTGTATAAAAAGTATAAGGGACCCGTAAATAAATTGAGCTGGTGACCTGTGGTGATAGTGAATGTACTTTCTTTAGATAGGGAATTGATGTTGCTTTGAGTAGCTTTTGAAACTTTAATTCCTTGGTATTGGTTGTTGAGGGATTCAACCAGAATAGTTCTCGACGGAGCCTGTCCTAAGCCTAGCCGAAGGGCTCGAACGGATAATGATTTCTCCTCCAATTGTTTTTCGAAATTCTCCAACTTCGGAAATCGATTGTAAAAAGGTTGCAGCTCAGGTTTTTCGGCTAAATAATCGCAAACTAATTTTGAGAAATAGCCAGTTTTAAAATATGGGATGGTTTTTACAGACATAAATTATTTGCATTATCTGTCGTAAAAATACAAAAACCTTAATAGTGACATTTAATGATTTAGTAATATTATTTTTTAGTAGATTTATCAATTCATTTAAAAATGCAATATGACTCGATATCTATCCATTTTACTCCTATGCTTTTCAATTTCAATGACTGCGCAAATTCAATCGCCTTCAGAATTTTTAGGTTATAAAATTGGCACTCAGTATTCACGTCATTCAGATGTGGTAGATTATTTTGAACATGTTGCTGCTAACAGCAATCTAGTTACTTACGATACCTACGGAAAAACAAATGAAAGACGTGCTTTGACCTATGCTATTGTTTCTTCAAAAAATAATATTGAAAATATTGAAACTATTAGAACCAACAACCTGAAAAATACAGGGATTTTAGAAGGCGATGTTTCTCCTGAAATAGCTATTGTTTGGTTGAGTTATAATGTTCACGGAAATGAAGCTTCCAGTTCTGAAGCAGCGATGCTCACGCTTTATAAATTGATAACCGAAAAACAATTATGGTTAGATAACACAGTGGTTATCATCGATCCTTGTCTAAATCCAGACGGTCGCGATCGCTATGTAAACTGGTACAACCAAGTAAAAGCAGCTCCTTATAATGTAAAACAAAATGCTACCGAACATCATGAACCATGGCCAGGAGGAAGACCCAATCATTACTTATTCGACCTCAACAGAGACTGGGCTTGGGCAAGTCAAGTGGAAAGCCAGCAACGTCTTAAAATTTACAACAAATGGATGCCACACGTTCACGTAGATTTTCATGAACAGGGTATTAACGAACCTTATTATTTCGCACCTGCAGCAGAGCCTTTTCATGAAATAGTTAGTGACTGGCAGCGACAATTTCAAGTTGATATTGGAAAAAATCACGCTAAATATTTTGATAGAGAAGGCTGGTTGTTTTTTACACGTGAGCGTTTCGATTTATTATACCCAAGTTATGGAGACACCTACCCTACTTTTATGGGTGCCATTGGAATGACTTACGAACAAGCTGGACACGGTCGTTCTGGCTTAGGAATAAACACAGATGAAGGCTATGTATTAACCTTGGCAGATAGAGTGGAACATCATACCACTACTGGATTATCTACTATTGAAATTTCTTCAAAAAACGCAACAAAGCTTAATTCTGAATTTAAAAAATTCTTTACTACCAGTAATTTAAAATACAAAAGCTACATTTTAAGTGGAAACCAAGACCGTATAAAAAACTTGACAAAATTATTAGACAAGCACGAAATTAAATATGGATGGTCTACTAGTAATTCAGCCAATGGGTATCATTATCAAACTCAAAAAAACGGGTCAATTAATACCGAAAATGCCTTGGTGGTAAATACCAATCAACCAAAAGGAAATATGATAAAAGCGCTGTTTGAGCCCAATGCAAAGTTGAGCAATCCAAATACGTATGACATAACTTCATGGAGTTTACCCTTTGCTTACGGATTGGAATCAGTAGCAAGTACTAACCTTGTTCAAGCTAATGAAGTTCGGATTATGACAGCTATCCATAACAATCCTGCGCCAAAAAGTGCTGGCTATATTAGTAAATGGAACAGTATGCAAGATGCTACTTTTCTGGCTGAACTATTAGAAAATAATATTAAAGTCCGTTTTTCTGAAAAAAAGCTCAGTTTCAACGGAAAGAAATTTGACCGAGGAAGCTTAATCATTACAAAAAGCGATAATAAAAGCAATCCTGAATATGACAAAACAGTAAGCAATATTGCTAACAAACACCAGCGAGAGTTGTATGTTTCAGACACCAGCTTTTCTGATAATGGAACCGATTTTGGGTCACCAAATATTAAGCTAGTTAACCCGCAAAAAATTGCCGTGTTAAAAGGTGATGGAGTTTCTTCATTAAGCTACGGAGCTATCTGGTACTTTTTTGAAACACAACTTAAGTACCCAATCACCTCTATAGATACCAACTATTTTAACAGTAGCTTATTGTCAACTGTAGATGTACTTGTCTTACCAGAAGGCTACTACGGAAACTCTTTTGACGAAGAAGGATTGGAAAGTTTAAAAGAATGGATTCAGAAAGGAGGAAAAGTAATTGCAATGGGAAAAGCTGTTGGATTCTTTAACGAGAAAAAAGGATTTGGAATTAAAAAAAATGATACTGATTCTGAAGACAATGAAGAAACTAACTCTGAAGATGACCTTAGCGATAAATTAATTCCTTACAGTCAACGACAAAGCAATAAAATTAAAAATTTAATTACAGGAAGTATTTATAAAATCACCATAGACCCAACCCATCCAATGGCGTTTGGCTATACAGATACCTACTTTAGTTTAAAACTGAGTAACAGTTCTTTTCAGTTTTTAAATAATGGCTCTAATGTTGGCTATATAAAGGGTGATGCGATTAGCGTTGCTGGATTTTCTGGAGCAGATGCGAAAGAAGGACTTAAAAACTCATTGGTTTTTGGTGAAAAAAAAATAGGAAGAGGTAGTATTATTTATTTGGTAGATAATGTCCTATTCCGTTCTTTCTGGGAACATGGAAAACTATTTTTTGTAAATAGCATCTTCTTTGTAAATAATAATAAATTTAAGATTTAATAATTAACTATATTTGAATACATGCCTATGCATATGCTTTTTAATATTTTTATTGGCTTAATTGTTATAGGAATAACAATTATAATTCAAGCCTACGGAACAAAATTCTGGGTCAATCATCTTATCAAAAACTATTACAACAAGCCCTTAGTTAATTTTGACAAAAGAACTGTAAGGCTACTTATTTTTACCGCTTTATTTCTATTATCATTAAACTTTTTTGAAGCGATTATTTGGGGGTTTACTTATTATTTGTTGCCAGGCATCACCGAATTTGAAGATTTAGAAAAAGCAATTTATTTTTCGCTTGTGACCTTTACCACCTTAGGTTATGGTGATATTACCATCAGCTCTACCAATAGAATTTTATCTGGTCTCGAAGCAATGAACGGTGTTTTATTATTGGGTTGGACTACAGCTATGATGTTTTCTGTACTCCAAATTGTAATGAAAAACACCTTAAGTAAAAAAAAGAAAGAATAATATGGCAGCAGAAAAAGAACCTCAAAATTCCAACGAAGAATCTGTGGAAGTTAGTAAAACAGAAACTCCAGTACCCAAAGAAAAAAAGAGCCCTATTAAATTAATTACACGCATAGTATTAATTATTTCTGTTCTATTTTTTGTTTGGTACATTCTTTCAGACAGACATACACCTTACACCGACCAAGCGAGAATAAAAGGATTGGTTACGCCTATTACCTCTAGAGTCTCTGGAAACATTATTGATATTAGAATCAAATTACATAGCAAGGTAAAAGCAGGGGATACTTTATTTCAGCTAGATCGTTCTCCCTTTGAAATTGCAGTTCTAAAAGCTGAAGCCAATATAGACAACACCACACAATCTGTTGCTGCAAGTACTTCTTCTGTAAAATCGGCTGCAGGAAGATTAGGAGTTGCCAAAGCACAATTAGATAGAGCACAACGCAATTGGAATCGGGTAGAAAAAGTAATGCGCGAAAATGCAGGAGCACTTTCTGAAAATGATAAAGATCAATCTGAAACTGCACTATTAACAGCTACTGAACAAGTTGCCTCAGCAGAAGCAAATTTAGATAGAGCTAAACAATCTCTGGGAGATTCGGGTCCAGACAATCCTAAGATTAGAGCTGCGATTCAAGATTTAGAAAAGGCACAATTAGATTTAGCATTTACAACCATTATTGCTCCTACAGACGGAGTGATTGAAAGTTTTGATATTGATTTGGGTTATTTTGCTTCAGCAGGGCAACCCATAACTACCTTAATTTCAAAATCTGATGTTTGGATTCAAGCAGATTTAAAAGAAAACAATCTTTCCTTAATGAAAGTAGGTAATCCAGTAAAATTTAATTTAGATATTGTTCCTGGTAAAATATATGAAGGTACTATAAGAAGTATAGGCTATGGTGTTGCTACAGAAAATTCTAGCAAAGGAGGATTGCCAAGCGTAAGCAGTAAAACAGGATGGTTAAGAGATCCTCAACGATTTCCTGTAATTATTAGTTTAGACAATTCTAATATTGAATTTCATAATATTATAAGATTGGGAGGACAAGTAGACGTTGTTGTTTATACTGGCAATAATGGTCTGTTAAATGCATTGGCTTCTTTTAGAATAAAATTTAATTCTTGGATGTCTTATGTTAGATAAAACTATAAGACTTACTAGTTCCAAATATAATTGGGGCATCTCGATTCCTGTTGTACGTTATGTACTAGGAATTAGTTTTGTGCTTTTAGTAAGTACCCTGTTAAACTACCCTATCGCATATCTAACAACTGTTTTAGCCCTTGGTTATATTGCTCCTGGAGCAAAACCTTTGTCCTTTAAGCAAGGAGCTAGTTTTATTATTATATTAATTGTCATCAACTTAATCACTTTTATTTTTAGCTCTTATTTTAATGACTATCCTTTAGTTTTCATGCCCTTATTATGTTTAGGTGTTTTATGGCTTTATTACACCAATTCCTTACCATTAATGGTCAAATTATTTTCTATTATTAGCTTATTTGTGATTCCGTTAATGTCTTTAGAACCCACAGGAGTGAGTGGTTTTGTTGCCATTAGTTTAATTATAAATGCCTTTATGGCAATTGCATTAACCCAATTAGTCTTTAAAGTTTTCCCTTGGTCTGAAGCCGATGAAGATTTCGTAAAAGAAAAACAACAAGCTATTAAAAAATCTGAACATGAACGATTTAGCTATGCTGCAAAAATCTTATTGATTCTACTTCCTGTTTTATTACTATTTTTTATATTCAAGTTAACAGGAGGATTACTAATTCTTATTTTTATAGGAATCCTTTCTATGAGCCCTGCGCTAGCAAATGCTAAGGTGGGTAAATTTATGATTGTTGCTAATATTTTAGGTGGACTGTTTGCTATCATTGGTTATAAACTTTTGGTAATGGTCCCCCTACTCCCATTTATGATCTTACTCACATTGTTAGTGGGCTTTTTATTTGGCAATAAACTTTTTTCTACCTCAAAGTTAGCTCCTATTTTCGGAACAGGATTTTCAACTTTCTTGCTTATTTTAGGTTCTGTAACATCTTCTGAAGACGATGCTGGGTCAGCAGTTTGGACACGACTTATACAAATATCAGTTGCAGTAATATATGTAGTAATTGCCTTTAGCATCTTAAACTATTTTGAACAAAAGAAAAACAAAACGGTATGATGAATAGAATTATATGTAGTTTTTTAATAATTCTGATACTGAATCTATCTTCTTGTAAAGTTGGCGAAGATTACGAACGAAAAGAACAAAACCTTCCTGAAACGTATCGACAAGATTCTGAAACCGAAAGTTCTATTGCGACTATAAATTGGTGGGAATTATTTGATGATCCAATACTAGTTAAATTGATTAATACCGCCTTAAAAGAAAACCAGAATATTAAAATTGCAATTACAAGATTGCAAGAATCGAATATCTTTTTTGAACTTTCTGAAGTCGATTTTTACCCAAGTGTAAATTATTATGGTGGAGCTTCCAGTGGAGTTAACTCTGAAACTTCTAAATTTTCAAATTCAGTAGTTACTGGCGTAAACGTTTCCTATACCGTAGACCTATGGCAACGAATAAAGTCTCTAAACGAAGCATCTCGGCAAGAATATTTAGCCACAGAATATGCGTATAGAGCAATTACCATTTCAATAATCTCTTCTGTTGCATCTGCTTATATCTCATTAAGAGATTTGGACAATCGGTTAATTATTTCAGAAAAAACAGCAAAAAACTTTACCGATAACTTAGCAGTAATACAAGCTAGGTTTGAAGGCGGTTTTGTAAATGAAGTAGATTTATCACAATCTAAAATTCAGTTATTGGAAGCCAAGGCTACTACTGAAGCATTAGTACGTTCGCGTGAGCAATTAGAAAACGGAATTAGTGTATTATTAGGTTCAGTTCCTATTGATATTCCTAGAGGGCTACCCTTACAAGAACAAATTTCTTTACTTGAGGTACCTGCGGGAATCCCTTCAAAATTAATTTCCAGAAGACCAGATATTTTAGAAGCCGAAAGAAGATTAGAAGCACAACATATTAGAATTGGCGCTGCCGAAGCTCTAAACTATCCTTCCTTAACTATTAGCCTAGATATGGGAGCCAGTTTATTAAACCCTGTAACACTTTTTGCCGATTTAGGAGCGCAATTATTCGGTCCTATTTTTAACGGTGGAAAAATCAAAAAAAGTATCGAGTTAGAAAAAGTACGAACTGAGCGATTGCTAAATAATTATCAATTATCGTATCTTACTGCAATAAAAGAAGTGGAAGATGCTATGATTGCCCACAGCACTTACAATCGTGAATACGATTTGCGTACACAGCAAATGGAATTGGCTACAAAAGCAGCACATTTAGCTTGGGTACGATATGATGGAGGATTAACCAGTTATTTAGAGGTTCTTTTATTACAGAACTCTCAATTTAGTGCAGAGTTAAGGGCTTCTTCTGCTTTACAAAAAGAATTACAATCCATTATCGATTTATATATCGCATTAGGTGGTGGCTGGGAACCAATAGAAGAACAAAACAACTAAATATTAAAAACTATGAGTAACATTAATTCTAAAAATGCTATTAACACTTATATAAAAATTATAGTGTTATCTATATTAATAATATGGAGTTTTTTAATAGTAAAAACATTTATCCTTTTAATGATATGGTCAATAATTGTGGCTGTAGCACTGTATCCTTTTTATCAAAAAATAATAGGCATATTTAAAGGAAAAAAGAAAGGGCTAATTACTTCCATATTTATCCTTGTTTTGATGGCATTGATTATCATGCCAACAATCAATGTTACTCAGTCTGTTGTTTCTACGACTAAAGAGATTTATCATAATTTTGATAATGGGACTTTAAAAGTTCCTCCGCCAAATGAAACTGTTAAAGAATGGCCATTAGTAGGAAAAAAGCTATATGGCGCTTGGTCTAATGCATCAGCTGATATAGAATCATTTATAAAAACTAACCCTGAAGAAGTGAAAAATTCTGTAGGATGGTTTTTTGATTCTTTTAAAGGATTAATGACTGCAGTTTTATTATCGATTATTGCACTTATTTTGGCTGGCGTATTTATGTCTTCGGCAGATGAAGGATATAAAACAGGTGTGAAATTTATGGACAAACTCATGGTTGGCAAAGGAAAAGGTTTAATGGAGATGTGTACCAATACCATACGAAGCGTTGTTAAAGGAATCTTATTAGTAGCTGTAATACAAGGTGTTTTAGCTTATTTTGGTTTTGCTTTAATCGGCATGTCATCTATGGCTGGAATATTAGCTATTGTAGTGATTTTCGCAGCAATAATTCAAATTCCGTTAATTGTAGTAGTAGTTCCAATCATAGTTTACGTATTCTCCTTTGCAGAAACCACTCCAGCAATCATATTTGCCATTTACATGATGGTTGTAGCATTGTTAGATAATGTTTTAAAACCAATGCTACTTGCAAAAGGACTTCAAACTCCTATGATTTTAATATTAATGGGAGCCATTGGTGGAATGATTTTTCAAGGCATATTAGGGCTTTTTATTGGACCTGTTATCCTTGCCATAGTGCATAACCTTTATACAGCTTGGGTAAATGATACTGAAATAGCTTGATTGACTAATTAAGATCTTAATTAGGAAAGAGTCAACATACATTGACTCTTTTTTTTTACTTTTGAAACCACAATGCTGTACCAAATAAAATCATACCTAAACTTCTTGCTGAAGTCTAATAATCAACACAGAATTCATTCTCCTTTTGTATATGATTTAATTACAAAATGTTTTTACGATAAGAAAAAACACACTGCGTATTCTGAATTAAAAAACTACAGAAACAAACTATTTCAAAATAATAAAATAATTAAAATAACAGATTTTGGTGCAGGCTCTCGAGTATTCAAATCAAACAAAAGAAAACTATCAGCCATTGCAAAAAACGCTGGAATCACATCTAAAAGACAACAACTACTGTTTAGATTGGTGAAGTATTTTAATGCTGAAAATATTTTAGAGCTTGGAACTTCATTAGGATTAGGAACGGCAACAATGGCTTTTGCAAATCCTTCGGCAAAAATCACAACGATTGAAGGTTGTCCAAATACTTCAAAAGTTGCACAAAGTTATTTTGATAAATTTAAAATAGAGAATATTGAGATTCACAATTCAACTTTTGAAGGGTATTTCAGTAAATGCCCTTCAGAAAAATACGATTTTGTTTATATAGATGGAAACCATAATAAAGAGAACACACTCAACTATTTTGAAATTTTATTAGATAGAATAAATCTAGATTCTGTTTTAATTTTTGATGATATTTATTGGAGTCCAGAAATGACTGAAGCTTGGCTACAAATCATTCAGCATCCTAAAGTAACAGTAAGCATCGATACTTTTTATTGGGGCTTAGTGTTTTTTAGGTCTGAACAAGAAAAACAACATTTTACTATTAGAGTGTAACAAGGGTGAAGGCACTGCGTCTTATGTTTTGAAAAGATAGAAGTTGGAAGTTAGAAGGTTTCTCAAATTCCTTCCGCCTCCTGTCATCTATCTTCGGTCTATATAATCTTAAATTAGATTCTAATTCCGTCGAATTTAACCTTTTAAAATTAACAAAATAACTATCTTGTGATAGATAAAAAGACTATAAATTAATGAGTTTAGTAATTAAAATTAGAGGCATTGTACGTAACTTTCCGTTAGGACAAGAAGTTGTAAAAGTTTTAAAAGGTATCGATTTAGATATTGAACGTGGAGAATATGTGGCATTAATGGGACCATCAGGTTCTGGGAAATCTACCTTAATGAATCTCTTAGGTTGTTTAGATACTGCGACTGCTGGCACTTACGAATTGAACGGAAAGAATGTTAGTAATATGTCTCAAGACGAACTTGCAGAAATAAGAAACAAAGAAATTGGTTTTGTTTTTCAGACTTTTAATTTATTGCCTAGAACTACAGCCTTAGATAATGTTGCCCTACCTTTAATTTATGCAGGTAAAACTAAAGAAGAACGCATTAAACGCGCCACAGAAGTTTTAAAAGATGTTGGATTGGCAGACAGGATGGATCATAAACCCAGTCAGCTTTCTGGCGGACAAAGACAACGTGTTGCAGTAGGCAGAGCTTTGGTAAATCACCCCTCTATTATTCTCGCAGATGAACCTACTGGTAATCTAGATTCAAAAACATCTATAGAGATGATGGCTTTGTTTGAAGAAATTCATAGCCAAGGAAATACGGTAATTGTAGTAACTCACGAAGAAGATATCGCCGCTCATGCACATAGAGTCATTCGTCTTGTTGATGGGATGATTTCTAGTGACGTGAGAACTAAGTAGGTTTTAGTTACTTTTTAGTAAAATTCTTATCTTTGATTATCTTTTGTCATTCTGCCCCAAAAATTATCGGGATTAATTCAGAATCTTTTAAAATAGAACGAATGGACTCCATAAACTTTTCTAACCCTGTATTATTAACCCTTGGTGGAATTGCCCTACTGTTATTATTACTTTTCTGGAATAAACACAACACAAAAAAAACAAGAAGCAGAAACCGAAGAAGTTTTAGAAAAGGGTATAACGACAAGAAAAAAGAAAACAAGAATTAAAACCAACCCTTTTGTGCCTTTGCGAGATAAAAACACCTGATTTCTTGGGCAATAAATAAGTTACCCTTATCAAGTAAGGGCAATAAATATGAAAAAAGCAATCATCATTGGAGCTACTTCAGGAATAGGAAGAGAACTCGCAAAAATACTTGTTAAAAACAACTATAAAGTCGGAATTACAGGCAGAAGAAAAGAACTTTTAGAAGAATTAAAAGCTACTAGCCCTGAAAATTTTATCGTTCAAGCATTTGATTGTACTACAGAAAGTAATTCAGAAAAACTAGCGGAACTCACACAACAATTAGGAGGTTTAGAGTTGCTTATTATGAGTTCGGGAACGGGTGATGAAAATAGCAAGTTAGACTATTCCGAAGACGAAAAAACCATCAACCTCAATGTAAAGGCTTTTACCGAAATTATGGATTGGACCTTTAATTATTTTAGAGTACAAGGCTTTGGACATATAACCGCCATCAGTTCGGTAGCAGGATTAAGAGGTAGTGAACACGCTCCTGCTTACTTTGCTTCAAAAGCGTATCAAATAAACTATTTAGAAAGCCTACGCAAATTAGCAAAAAAACCAATTTACATCACCGATATTCGACCTGGATATGTGGATACGGCTATGGCATTAGGAGATAATTTATTTTGGGTTTCTTCTAAAGAAAAAGCTGCCAAACAAATCTTTGGATATATTAAAAGAAAAAAAGATGTGGGATATGTTTCTAAAAGATGGGTATTGATTGCTTATGCTTTAAAAATTGTTCCTAGTTTTATTTATAAGCGGGTTTAACGAACTAGTCATTTCGATACGTTTTTCAATAAAGAAAAACACTCAATGACCTATCACTGTACTCTGAGTGATTTCATTTTTTTGAAATCGTATCGAAGAGTACAAAATAAAAAACTACTTTCGTGTAAATTAGTGCCTCATGAAAATATACACAAAAACAGGAGATAAAGGAACCACCGCATTATTTGGAGGAACCCGAGTTCCTAAACACCATATCCGTATTGAAAGCTATGGTACTGTTGATGAGCTAAACTCATACATAGGATTGGTAAGAAATCTTTGTGAGGATAATCATTCAAAAAAAACACTCACCCATATACAGGAACGTCTTTTTACTTTAGGGGCAATTTTAGCAACGCCACCAGAAAAGGAAAAACTAAAAAGCGGAAAAGATCGCCTTAACATTCCTAAAATTGATTTAGAAGATATTGAACTTTTAGAAACTGAAATGGATAAAATGAATGACTCCCTCCCTCCTATGACGAATTTTGTACTTCCCGGAGGTCATCCAACGGTGTCAAATTGTCACATAGCACGTTGTATTTGCCGTCGTTCCGAGCGTTTAGTAACACTTCTTAATGAGCAAGAACCCGTAGATTCGCTGGTTTTAATGTATTTAAATCGCTTATCCGATTACCTCTTTGTACTGGCACGAAAATTGACTAAAGACTTACAGATTGAGGAAATAAAATGGATTCCGAAAAGATCTTAATTTCTTTAAAAAAATAAATTATAACTAGTTGTTTTTAAGCTACTTATAAACGTTCTTGAAAATAGTGCATAAATAATTGCGATTTTACTTGACTTTTTGATCAAAAAAATTATTTTTGCAGAAAATTAAAACAGTAAGTCTATGTATTGGACATTAGAATTAGCATCCTTTTTAAGTGATGCACCCTGGCCGGCAACAAAAGATGAATTAATAGATTATTCTATTAGAACTGGAGCCCCGTTAGAAGTAGTAGAAAACCTTCAAGCTATTGAAGATGAAGGAGACTCTTACGATTCTATCGAAGAAATTTGGCCAGATTACCCCACAGATGAAGATTATCTATGGAATGAAGATGAATATTAAACAATTAATAAAGAAAAAAAGTCTCTAAATAGAGGCTTTTTTTTTGCTTAAAATTTAGTAATTAAAACAGCGTTTCCCTTTGGCATTGTTGTTTTTTTGCAGTTTTTTTGTAAAAGATTAAAAAGGCATTGTGTCTTTCAAATTTGAGAAGATAAATACAAGAAGAAAATGGGAATATTAGATAGTGTATTAAGAATATTTGTTGGTGATAAAGCCAAAAAAGATATTAGCGAAATACAGCCTATTGTAGATACTATAAAATCGTTTGAATCAGCGATTGCAAAGCTTTCAATAAATCAACTACGCGATAAGTCAGTTGAGTTTAGAAAAAGAATTAAAGACGACCAAAAAGAGGTTCAGCAGCAAATAGATGATTTAGAAAAGAGATCTGAAACCGAAGAAGATATTAATATAAAAGAAGATATCTACAACGAAATAGATCAATTAAAAGACGATCGTTACGAAGTTGAAAAAATAACGCTAGACGATATCCTACCTGAAGTTTTTGCAGTAATGAAAGAAACTGCAAAACGCTTTTTTGAAAACAAAACACTTACTGTAAATGCCACTCCTTTTGACAGAGAAATCTCTGCAAAACACGATTATGTATCCTTAGATGGTGAGCAAGCAATTTGGAAAAACTCTTGGAGTGCTGCTGGTAAAGAAGTAACCTGGGATATGATACATTACGATGTACAGCTAATTGGTGGTGTTGCGATGCATCAAGGGAAAGCTACCGAAATGCAAACTGGAGAAGGAAAAACATTAGTGGCAACCTTACCGCTTTATTTGAATGGATTAACAGGAAACGGAGTACACTTGGTAACCGTAAATGATTACCTAGCCAAACGTGATAGCGCTTGGATGGCACCTTTATTCGAGTTTCACGGTTTGAGTATCGATTGTATCGATCATCACAAACCTAATTCAGAAGAGCGTAGAAAAGCATACAATTCAGATATTACTTACGGAACCAACAACGAGTTTGGTTTTGATTACCTAAGAGATAATATGGCACACGCACCTGAAGACTTGGTGCAACGTCCACACCATTACGCGATTGTGGATGAGGTGGATTCGGTGTTGATTGATGATGCTCGTACACCGTTGATTATTTCAGGTCCTGTACCACAAGGTGATCGCCATGAATTTAATGAATTGAAACCAAAAATTGCAGATATTGTTGCGGTTCAGAAAAAGAATTTGACCCATGTGTTAGCCGAAGCAAAAAAACTAATTGCTGAAGGTGATGCTAAAGAAGGTGGTTTTCAGTTATTGAGAGTTTATAGAGGGATTCCAAAAAATAAAGCGTTAATAAAATATCTTTCTGAAGAAGGTGTTCGTCAAATCCTTCAGAAAACTGAAAATCATTATATGTCTGACAATAACCGTGAAATGCCTAAGGTAGATACGGAATTGTACTATGTAATTGAAGAAAAAAACAATCAGATAGAATTAACAGATAAGGGTATCGATTACCTTTCTGGTGAAGATGAACCAGATTTCTTTGTGATGCCAGAAATTGGTGTGGAGATTGCTAAAATTGAAGAACAAGGACTTTCATCTGAAGAAGAAGCCGACCTAAAAGAAGAGCTTTTTCGTGACTTCGGAATTAAAAGTGAGCGTATCCATACCATGAATCAGTTACTAAAAGCATATTCTTTATTTGAAAAAGATACCGAGTATGTAGTGATGGATAATAAGGTAATGATTGTAGATGAGCAAACAGGTCGTATTATGGACGGAAGACGTTATAGTGACGGATTACACCAAGCAATTGAAGCCAAAGAAAATGTGAAAATTGAAGCGGCTACACAGACTTTTGCAACGATAACCCTTCAGAATTACTTTAGAATGTACCGCAAACTTTCGGGAATGACGGGTACTGCAGTAACAGAAGCTGGTGAACTATGGGAAATCTATAAATTGGATGTGGTGGAGATTCCTACCAACAGACCGATACAAAGAGATGACCGGGAAGATAAAATCTACAAAACAAAACGCGAAAAATACAATGCGGTAATTGAAGAAGTTACCAATCTTACTCAAGCGGGAAGACCGGTATTGATTGGAACAACTTCAGTAGAAATTTCAGAATTACTAAGTCGAATGTTAAGTATTCGTAATGTAAAACACAATGTATTAAACGCAAAACTTCATAAAAGAGAAGCAGATATTGTTGAAGAAGCAGGACATGCTGGTATTGTAACTATTGCTACTAATATGGCAGGTCGTGGTACCGATATTAAGCTAAGTGACGAAGTTAAAAAAGCAGGAGGTCTTGCAATAGTAGGAACCGAGCGTCACGACTCACGTCGTGTAGACAGACAGTTACGGGGTCGTGCTGGTCGTCAAGGGGATCCAGGAAGTTCACAATTTTATGTGGCATTGGACGATAATTTAATGCGTCTCTTCGGAAGTGAACGTATCGCAAAAATGATGGATAAGATGGGGTTACAGGAAGGTGAAGTAATTCAGCATTCTATGATCTCGAAATCTATCGAACGTGCACAAAAGAAAGTGGAAGAAAATAACTTTGGTATTCGTAAGAGATTGTTAGAGTATGATGATGTAATGAATGCGCAAAGAGAAGTGGTTTACAAACGTCGTCACCACGCCTTGTTTGGAGAACGTCTTAGAGTGGACATTGCCAATATGATTTTTGATACTGCTGAAGTGATTTGTGAAGGAAACAAAGGAGCACAAGATTTTAAGAATTTTGAATTCGAATTGATTCGTTATTTCTCTTTACCCTCTCCTATTTCGGAAAGTGAGTTTGCGAGTATGGACGCTCAAGAAATTGCAGGAAAAGTATACAAAGCTGCCTACAATCATTATCAAGAAAAAATGATTCGCAATGCCGAAATGGCATTCCCTGTAATTAAGAATGTATATGAAACACAGAAAGATCAATACAAGCGTATCTTAGTTCCTTTTACAGACGGAGTTAAAACGTTAAACGTTGCCACAGATCTTGAAAAAGCATACGAAACAAAAGGAAAGCAGCTAATTCAAGATTTTGAAAAGAATATTTCATTAGCTATAATCGATGATGCTTGGAAAACGCATTTACGTAAAATGGATGAGTTAAAACAATCCGTACAGTTGGCAGTTCACGAACAAAAAGACCCTTTGTTAATCTACAAATTTGAAGCTTTTGAGTTGTTTAAAGCAATGATTGAGCAGGTAAATAAAGATGTGATATCTTTCTTATTTAAAGGAGAATTACCACAAGAAAACCAACAACAAATTAGGGAAGCACAACAGGTAAAATCTAACAAAAATCTAAAAGAGCAAAAAGATGAAATCCAAAACTTGGATGAACGCTCTGCTGAATCTCGTGCAGCCGGTAACACCCAACGTCAACAACAAATCACAGAAACCATTATAAGAGAGCACCCAAAAATTGGTCGTAACGAAAGAGTGACCATCAAAAATGTGATGAGTGGTGAAAACAAAACGGTAAAATACAAACAAGCCATTCCATTAATCGATAAAGGCGAATGGGTTTTGGTTGATTAGTTATTATCTTATTAAGTTTATAAAAAAAAGGAAGCTCAGAAATAAGCTTCCTTTTTTTATACAATTAAACTTTAAATTGATTTTTTTCTCATAACTTGCATATTCAATAATCTTTCCAAAAAAAAATCTAATCTTATGAGAAAAAAAGTAATTCTATATTCAATAATGTCATTATTACTCTTTGTTTCCTGTAATTCATCAGGAGATGGAGAATATGATACGAGAGCAGTAGAAAGCTTAGATAAGCTAACCGAAACTATTGGCGAGTTAAATTCTTTAAGCTATACCGTAAACAGCTATATAATTAGTAATAAAGGAGAAGAAATATCTAAAGAAAGTGATGTTTACCTAAGAGATTTCGATAAAATGTTTATTGAAAACACAAGTACTAAAGGAGATAAAAGCTTTTGGTATAATGGTGAAAAATTCGCCTACTTTTTGTACAATAAAAATGAATATGACATTTTAGATGCTCCTGATAACACTTTAAAATTAATAGATAGTATCAATAGTAAGTATGGTATTTATTTTCCTGCAGCAGATTTTCTGTATCCTACCTTGACAGATGATATGATAGAGAACTACGATCAGATTTTATATTTTGGTGATGAAAAAGTAGATAATGTGGAATGTATTGCGTTGGAAGCAACCAATGAAGAAACCATTGTTCAAATTTGGATTGAAAAAGAAACCAATTTACCTTATAAAATGGTAATTGAATCAAAAACCAACGAAAATAAGTATTATGAAGCTAACTATTCTAATTGGAGAATGAACCCAAAACTACCAGATATGATGTTTGAATTTCAACCCCCAGCAGGATCTACTCGAGTTAAATTTCAACCAAAAAATTAAAAAAACGATATGAAAAAATATAAATATATAGTATTCTTTATAATGTTGCTCCTAGGTTCATCTGCAACAGATTTAATGGCGCAGCGAATGAGTAGAGGTGGCGGTGGTGGTGGAAGATCATCTAGTATGAGCAGAGGAGGTGGAGGAAGATCCTCTAGTAGCATGAGTAGAGGTAGCAGTTCTAGTAGAAGTTATAGTGGTGGAAATCGCAGTAGTAGCTCTAGGCAAACTATAAACGGAGGTTCAAGAAAATCTACTTCTAGACCAAGTACAAGCCAATATAATAAATCTACGCGCCCATCTACAAGCAATAGAAGTTCAAGCAGTCGAAATAGTTCTTCTTTCAATAAGAATAGAAATAAAGCAAATGTGACTCCTAAAAACTCTAATAATAGAGCGAATACGGGTAACAGAACAAGTACACGTGATAAATCAAATAAAGGGAATAACAGAGCGAGTACTAATAACAGAACTAATAATAATACTAGAGCGAATTCTAGCAACAGAAATAACAACAATAACAGAGCAAGTTCTGGAAATAGAGGAAATAGCAACCGAAATATAAACAGGAATACAAATGTTAATGTCAATAGAAATGTTAATGTTAGAGTAAGTTCTAGCCATCATTATTATAATGGTCGTCGGGGTTATCATTCTTATCATTACCACGGATACCGAGGCTATCATTATGGTCCATCCTGGCATCCTTGGGGGTTTTTTATCACTACAATGGCAGTAACAGCAGTCATTGTATCAATAAACAGTACCCCATATTATTATGATAGTGGAGTATATTACACACAATCTTCTGGGGGCTATACTGTAGTAAATGCTCCTACTAATATTGTGGTAAATACCTTACCCGAAGGAGTAGAAACCATACAGTTAAACGATGACACCTACTATTATTTTGGAGGGGCATTTTATGTAAAAGAGAATGGAAAGTACAAAGTTATTAATGCTCCAGATGGAGCTGTAGTAACTAACATACCTGAAGGCGGAGAAGAATTAGAAATTGAAGATGAAAAATATGTAGTTTATCATGAAACCTATTACTTGCCTTTTTCGCAAAATGGAAAAGATATGTATCAGGTAGTTGAAATGGTAGCTACTGAATAAATTTTTTTAATATAACATTTTCAAAAAAGTTTCTCCTAAACCGAGAAACTTTTTTTGTAACTTGCATGTTCATATCTAATAATTTTCAAAAATGAAAAAACTATCACTACTATTTCTTTTTTTTGCATTTATCGCTTGTAAAAATGATAAACAAACCGAAGCTCCTTCAGAAAAAGAAACTTCTATTGAAACTTCTTCAACCGAAAAAGAAACCAAGGGATATCCTACAAAAGTATATTGGGGAGACACCCACTTACACACAGATCTTTCGATGGATGCTGGTGCATTTGGAAACCGTATTGGCATGGATGAAGCCTATAAATTTGCCCGTGGAGAAGAAGTTACATCAACAACTGGAATCAAAACCAAATTATCAAGACCTCTTGATTTTCTTGTAATTGCAGATCATTCAGATGGTATGGGTCTTTTTCCTGGATTATTAGCAGGTGATGAAATTTTAATGAAATATCCATTATTCCAAAAATGGAATAATATGCTAACAGAGGGAAAAGGTGGAGAAGTTGCAATCGATTTAATAGCAAACTTTTCACAGGGTACTTTTCCTATTAAAACCAATAATGCAGAACTGATGACACCCGTTTGGAAAAGTGTTGTAGAGGCTGCCGAAAAATATAATGAACCTGGTACGTTTACCGCTTTTATTGGGTATGAATGGACTTCTTTAATCAATGGAAATAATTTACATCGTAATGTAATTTATAGAGATAATGGAGATAAGGCAATCACTCAATTACCCTATACCAACGAAGATAGTTCTGATCCTGAAAAATTATGGGAGAATTTAGCCGCTTATGAAGAGCGAACAGGTGGACAGGTATTAGCGATTCCGCATAACGGAAACCTATCTAACGGAATGATGTTTATGGAAGAAACTATTTCGGGAAGTGCCTTTGATGAAGCATATTTAAAGAAAAGAGCCAAATGGGAACCTTTGTATGAAGTAACTCAAATTAAAGGTGATGGTGAAGCGCATCCGTTTTTATCGCCCAATGATGAGTTTGCAGATTATGAAAACTGGGATATTGGAAATTTGGATATTAGTGAAGTAAAAACCGATGCTATGTTAGCGCATGAATATGCTCGTTCAGCATTAAAAATCGGACTAAAATACAAAACGACTATGGGTACCAATCCATATAAGTTTGGCATGGTCGGAAGTACAGATTCACATACCTCATTAGCAACAGCAGATGACAATAACTTCTTTGGAAAAGCATCTAATGTAGAACCTTCAAAAGAAAGATGGGATCATGTTTTTATCGAATCAGAAAAGGCTGCCATTTATACTTGGCAAACAATAGCATCTGGTTATGCAGCCGTTTGGGCACAAGAAAATACCAGGGCCTCTCTTTGGGATGCGATGAAACGTAAAGAAACCTACGGAACAACAGGATCTAGAATGCAAGTTCGATTTTTTGGAGGTTGGGATTATACTTCTTCAGATTTAGACAATCTAGTTGATGCTGGTTATAGTAAAGGAGTACCAATGGGTGGCGATTTAAATAATGCAGGTGATAAAACACCAACATTTATGGTGTATGCTTTGATGGATCCAGAAAATGGAAGTTTGGATAGAATTCAAATCGTAAAAGGATGGTCTAATGCTGATGGTTCTTTGGAAGAAAAAGTATATGATGTAGATTGGAGTGGAGATAGAAAGATAGATGCAAACGGAAAAGTTCCTTCTGTTGGGAATTCTGTGAATTTAAAAGATGCAACTTGGGATAATTCAATTGGTGCAACCGAGTTGAAAGGTGTTTGGATTGACCTAAGTTTTGACCCAGCTTTAGAAGCATTTTATTATGTGAGAGTAATTGAAATACCAACTCCTCGTTGGACACTATATGATGTAATAAAATATGGAACTGAGATGAGCGAGGAAGTGACAATGACACAAACAGAAAGAGGATATACATCTCCTATTTGGTATTCTCCAAAATAAAATCAAACAATAAATATATTTTCCAAAGACTGTCTTTTTAGGCAGTCTTTTTTTTAAATTTACGAAATGAAAAAATTACTTAAAGAACCATTTTTACATTTTATGGGTATTGGTGCTGCACTATTTTTATTGTATGGGCTAGTCAATGATAAAACTGATTCTAAGAACACCATCATTATTAATGATTTTGATGTTAGTAGTATCATCTCAAAATGGGAAATGCAATGGAAAAGACCTCCTACCGAAAAAGAGTTGCAAAACTTAATCAACTTAAATATCAAGCAAGAAATTTTTTATCAAGAAGCTTTAAAAATGAATTTGGATCATAATGATGAAATCATTAAACGTAGGTTGGCTCAAAAAATGCAATTTCTATCGAATGATATTGCTGCAATGATAGAACCAACAGATGAAGTCTTGAAAAAATATTTTCAGAAAAACAAAGAAAAATATTTAACACCCTACTCCTACTCATTGTATCAAATTACCTTTAGTCCAGATAAGCGAACAGACAATTTTAAAGATGCCCAAGAAATTTTAAATCAATATCCAAATGCCTCTTTTGAGGAAATGGATGGCAAAGGAGATTCATTGCCTTTTTCCTATTATTTTACAGATATTAATGCAAATGAGCTGGGACTTCAGTTAGGATCTAAATTTCCTGAAGCACTACAAAATGCAGAAACAGGGAAATGGGTAGGTCCTATCCCTTCTGGGTTTGGTTATCATTTGGTATATATTACCAATAAAACCGAACCACAATTACCTTCTTTTGAAAGTATTAAAAAAGCCATAACTCGTGATTTTGAATACGATAATCAAAAAGAAATAGATGAAGCTATTTACCAAGGTTTGAAGAAGAAATATGAAATCGAAATCGATATAAATTCAGAAGATTTTGACCCAAAGTTCGTGGAATATTTACAAAAGGAATTGAATAATTAGGATGATGATAAAAAGGCTTCTACTTATTATGTTTATCTTTTTGGTTTCAACCAAAGGATGGTCTCATGAAGTTCGTCCTGCCTATTTGCAGATTGTTCAAACTTCAGAAAA
>JAUVAS010000086.1 GCA_030591585.1 Flavobacterium sp.
ATAAAAAAGCCAAACATAAAATATCCTGAAACCAATAACAACAATATTGAGCTAACCAACATCAAGAATTGATTTTGAACAAAAGCTTTCCATATTGGAAGACCCGATTTAGATTCTATTTCTCGACTAGAAACTCCTTTTAAATTTCTTAACGTTTTAGAAACTACATAAAACAGTACTACTAACAACAAAAACACTAAAGCTAAAGCTCCTAAAATTATATTTTGATTCATTTCATCATCACTACCATCAGTGGATGAAACAACCTCAGCTACTTTTCGCTCCGGTTTAGGAAGGCTTGAATATGCTAATATATTGTCAATATCTTCATTAGACAATGCTGGAAAAGAAGTCATTACAGAATTATTATTATCTGCAAATATTTCTACTGCTTTAGAGTCTCCAGATCTAATAAGACCCTGACTATCTTTTATCCATTTGTATAACCAATCTCTTTCAAATTTATCTGCAACACCTCTTAGTGCAGGTCCTACTCCTTTTTTGTCCATTTTATGACAAGCTGCACAATTTGCTTTAAACAAAGCTTCTCCAGCTACAGTGTCTCCACCTTCTTGAGCATATATTGAAGTTGAAAAAGTTAGCAAAAATACTAACAGAAGAAGTGACAATTGTGAGGATAAATTTCGGTAGTTCACCTTTTTCATACTAATGGTTAAAATTATTATCTTATAGATTGGTACGTAATTGTTTCATTTAGAAGGCGATAATCACACCTAAACGTATATACCTCAAATAAAGGCACGAAAATAAGATTTTCATTCGATTTTAGAAATACTAATAAAGTGTTAATGCTTAATTTATAACCGTTCTAAATAATATTCTTAATGAATATGGCGTTTATTAAGTTTACATTTGCATACTAAATCAAAATATGACTGTCTCTTTTCCAAATAAAGCTTTCTTTTATATAGTTTTTATAAGTGTGTTTGCTATAAGTATTAATGCTCAAAACACAACTATCACTATCAATGAAGATGCTAAAATCCCTGAACTATTAAATTTAAAAAAGAGCCTAGAAAAAGATAACAAACTAGCTGTTGGCTATACTATTCAATTATATTACGGAGAGCTATCAGAAGCAAATACTATAATTAAAGAATACAAAAATAGTTTTGATTCTTGGCCAGCCAGCATAGAATACGAGACTCCTAATTATAAGGTATGGGTAGGAAGTTTTAGTACCCGATTAGAAGCAGATCGCGCTAGATTAGTAATTAATAAAAAATATCCTGCAGCATTTATCTTAAAACCAGATAGAGGTTAAAGATAAAGCGTACACTACAAAAGAAAAACCCCTTTTCAAACCTGTACTAACAGGAGAAAAGGGGTTTTTTTAATTATTAAAATTTTATTTTATTCTGCTGGGTCAACAGTTTCAGAAGAGGTTTTTCCAAAACTATAGTTAATTCCAAATTGAATCAACGATGTTGACATGTCATAAGACACTGATGTTCCCGGAAGTTTACCTAATGGGTTATCAGGAGTTATAGCTAATGGACTCATCATTTCACCTGAAACTCCATCTCCTCTAAATCCATAATGATATACTGCACTTAGATCTATTTTATCATTTATAACATAACTAAATCCAATTTGCATTGCATTTTCTATAACAGCTGTTGCTGGTATTGAGAAAAATGCTAATTCATCTTCAATAGGGTTAGAACTATACGTATAGCCAATTCTTATAGGTAATTTATCTACACCTTTATATTGTACCCCTACAGATATAATTGACATACTTTTCCAACCAAATCCATTTACGGCTCCTGTTGGGAATCCTGCAAAGTCACCACTTTCTGCTATTTGCCATCCAACACCTTCAAATCCTTCCGTATTTTCATAATCTACATATCTATAATCTAATGCGACATCAAATTTATCTGTTGAATACCCTAACCCTACAGATAGTATTGAAGGATAATCCATTTGAAATTCATTAGAACCTGTTGTGTCATCTAAATAAGTGTTTTCAAAATCGAATTTACTAAACGTTTGTTTTGTTTTGTAGGATACTCCAGCTTTAAATCCAGAACCTGTATTATAGAACACACCAAATTGAGCTCCAAATCCAGTAGCAGTAGCTTTGTCTGTACTTGGATAACCTGCTAAAGTTGGGCTTGCAGTTGGATTAGGTGCTAATTCTAAAGATGCATAATTAAAGGTTGGCTCTATACCTACAGAAAATTTATCCGTTAATTGATATGCCCAGGTTAAACCTATTTGTAATAACATATAATCAGATTCTATATGTCCAAATCCCATTGCTGCTTGTGGGTAATTAATAGGGTTCGAATCTACAGTAGGGTTAAAATTAGGATTTAATGGATTGTTTGCTTCCTCAGGGAAAGTAACTCCAAACCCACTGATACCGAACATAGAAGCACCAAAGGTATGTTTGCTATCTTTTTTACCCCACATAAATGCTAATGCTGGCATCATAGAAGTCCCTCTATCATCCTCTATAGTACCACTTACAGCAGGAGCTCCTTCACCTAACATTCCTGCAGGTAAAGATGAACTTAATTCTGGTGAAGAAAAGAACGCTCCTATATTAAAGGATAATATTTTCCCGTCAAATTCAGAAAGTGTTGCTGGATTCCATTGCATGGCTCCATTTATATCAAGAGGTTGTGCTGTTGCTGCACCCCCCATAGACATATTTACTGCTCCTACGCCCTGCATAATATGCCCGGCTTGAGCAAAAACGGTAACACTTGCAAATAATAAACAAATAGTTAAAAAATAATTTTTCATGATTGTCAGGTTTTATTAATAATAATGTTAAAAATTATATACTTAAAATTATATATGTCGGTTACTAAAATTTGATGGTGTAAAAATATTCTTTGTTTGTATCCTATAATATGATAAAACTCATACTTCAAAAAAAACATGACAACTCCATTTATTACTAACTTTATTAGTGCTTTTTTTTAATAAAATAATTTCAACACACCTCTTGTTTTATAAATTATCCAGAAATAAAAATTAATCTTGGTCTGAGAAAAATAAAGCTGGAAGTTCCAATGCGAAAAAATGAACATAACTACAAAAAACAAGCTTCTGTTTTTAGGAAGAAAAGAAAACGTATTGAAACATTGTTTTCACAACTTTGTGACCAATTCATGATTCGTAGAAATTATGCTAAATCTTTTCAAGGTTTTAAAACAAGAACACTGTCTAAATTAACATCATTAACAGTCATTACAATTTATTAATAAGTTTATTTTTGATAAAAACATAAATAATTTAATTATTTTTTAATGTCTTGTTCTAAAATATGCCTACAGGTTAAAATTGTTTTACGCTGGTCTTTATTCAGTCAATTTACAAAAGAGAAAAATTTACAATTAACACCAACGGTATTCTTTACTTTACCGCGTTATTAATTAGTTAATTAACTTTACTAAGAAACACGAAGAACCTAGCTTTTGTTAGGTGTTCAATACTTTATTTTCTTCATCTGTCAAAAGCCTGGAATGAATAATAAAACGTACTCCAAGTGGAATTTCAAGAGAAAAACTTGAGCCTCTACCTTCTACAACATCAATTGTTATGTGTGAATATTTCCAATATTCAAATTGATCTTCATTCATATAATAGTTTACATCTTCTAATTGTCCAACTAAAATATCACTATCGTCCAAATACATATCTCCTTCTTCAAAAACCATTGGTGCTGAGCCATCACAACAACCTCCACTTTGGTGAAATATTAATTCTCCGTGTTTTTCTTTAAGCTGATTTAGTATTTCAATTGCTTTTTTTGTTATTGCTACTCTTTTATATTCCATAATTTAATCCTTAAATAAGAAAGGCTGACCAAAATTTTCAGTCAGCCTTTAACTTTCAAAATAGTTAGCATCTACTAAAAGAAACCTAATTTGTTCTTATCATAAGAAATCAACATATTTTTAGTTTGGCGATAATGGTTCATCATCATTAAATGATTTTCTCTACCAAATCCAGATTTTTTATAACCTCCAAATGGAGCGTGAGCAGGATATGCGTGGTAACAATTTACCCAAACTCTACCTGCTTTTATGGCTCTTGGAATTTGATATAATTGATGCGCATCTCTTGTCCAAACGCCTGCTCCTAAGCCATAAAGTGTATCGTTTGCAATTTCTATTGCTTCGGCTTCATCTTTAAATTTAGTTACAGCAAGTACAGGTCCGAAAATTTCTTCTTGGAAAACACGCATTTTATTATGTCCTTCTAAAATAGTAGGCTGAATGTAAAATCCATTTGCTAAATCGCCTTCTAATTTACACGCTTCACCACCTGTAAGAACTTTTGCACCTTCTTCTTTTCCTATTTTAATATAAGAAAGAATTTTTTCATATTGATCATTTGATGCTTGTGCTCCAACCATTGTATTTACATCATAAGGATCGGCTTGAATTGCTGCTTTTGTACGAGCAATTACTCTTTCCATAAAAGCATCATAAATATCTTCTTGCACTAATAATCTTGATGGACACGTACAAACTTCTCCTTGATTAAAAGCAAAAAGAACAGCGCCTTCAATTGCTTTGTCTAAAAAGGCATCATCTTCATCCATTACAGAATTAAAGAATATGTTTGGAGATTTCCCTCCTAATTCCATGGTTACAGGATTTAAATTTTTAGATGCGTATTGCATTATTAATTGTCCTGTAGTAGTTTCTCCTGTAAACGCTACTTTATCTACTCCTTTGTGCGATGCTAATGGCTTACCTGCTTCTGGCCCAAAACCGTGAATAATATTGATTACTCCTGGAGGGAATACCGCTGCGATTTTTTCCATTAACAAAGTTGCTGTTGATGGTGTTTGTTCAGCTGGTTTTAAAATAACACAATTTCCTGCTGCTAATGCTGGTGGTAATTTCCAAGAAAGCATTAATAAAGGAAAGTTCCAAGGAATAATTTGAGCAACTACACCAAGAGGTTCTTTAATATTCATTGAAAGTGTGTTTTGATCTAACTCTGTAGCCGAACCTTCTTCTGCTCTAATTACTGCTGCAAAATATCGCCAATGGTCTATTGCCAATGGAATATCTGCATTTAGCGTTTCTCTAATAGGCTTGCCATTGTCGCAAGTTTCCATTAATGCAAATTCTTCTAAATTAGCTTCAATAAGGTCTGCTACCTTATTTAGCATCGTTGCTCTTTCTGTTGCTGAAGTATTTCCCCAAGCATCTTTTGCTGCATTGGCTGCTGCTACTGCATTATCTACATCTTCTTTTTGAGAACGTGCATATTTAGCAATTAGCGAATTGTCAATGGGTGAAGTATTCTCAAAATACTCCCCTCCTACTGGATCTACAAATTCCCCATTGATGAAGTTCCCATACTTTTCTTTAAATTTTGGTTTTGAATATCCCATACTTTAAATTGATTTTAATGATGCTTACTCTTTGGTTAAGATTTTCAGCGGACTCTTTATTTTATATAATTCTCTATTATTTCTTGAACTACTTCAGGGTTTAGCAATGTAGAGGTATCCCCTAAGTTACTGGTGTCATTACTTGCAATTTTTCGTAAAATTCTTCTCATAATTTTACCACTACGTGTTTTTGGCAATCCATTTGTAAATTGAATTTTATCTAATTTAGCTATTGGACCAATATGCTCAGTAATTATTTGATTTATTTCTTTTCGTAAATTATCTTGATTTCGTGTTTCACCAGTTTCTTTTAGTGTAACATAGGCGTACAAGGCATTTCCTTTAATATCGTGCGGAAAACCAACAATAGCACTTTCAGCAACTGCGGGATGTTCATTAATAGCGTCTTCTATTGGTGCGGTTCCTAAATTATGTCCTGAGACTATAATAACATCATCTACGCGCCCTGTAATCCTGTAATATCCTGTTGCATCTCTTAAGGCGCCATCACCCGTAAAATAGTTGTCTTTGTAAGCTGAAAAATAAGTTTCTTTATATCTTTTATGGTTTCCCCAAATGGTTCTTGCTATAGATGGCCAGGGAAATTTAATACATAAGTTTCCTTCCACTTGATTGCCTTTTAATTCATTTCCGTTTTTATCCATTAATGCAGGCTGAACACCTATAAATGGGAGTGTTGCATACGTTGGAATTGTTGGCGTAACATAAGGTATTGGAGTGATCATTGCACCCCCTGTTTCGGTTTGCCACCAAGTATCAATTATGGGGCTTTTCTTTTTTCCAATATTATCATTATACCAATGCCAAGCTTCTTCATTTATAGGCTCTCCAACAGAACCTATTACTTTTAAAGAAGATAAATCATACTTATTTACAAAATCTAAACGCTGTTTTGCTAAAGCTCTTATGGCGGTTGGTGCGGTATAAAACTGATTAATTTTATGTTTTTCTACTATTTTCCAAAACCTTCCGTAATCAGGATAACTTGGCACACCTTCAAACATTACAGTAGTTGCGCCATTTGCAAGGGGTCCATACACAATATAACTATGTCCTGTTATCCAACCAATATCTGCAGTACACCAATACACATCTTCTTCTTTGTACTGAAACATATTTTTAAAAGTATATGCGGTATAAACCATATACCCTGCGGTTGTATGTACCATTCCTTTTGGTTTTCCTGTAGAGCCTGAAGTGTACAGGATAAATAAAGGGTCTTCTGCATCCATTATTTCAGGCTCGCAAACATCAGAAGCTTTATCAAGTAATGGTTGTAGCCAGGTGTCACGCCCTTTCTTCATTTCAATTTCAGTATTAATTCGTTTGGCAACTAAAACCGATTGAACGTTCGGACACTCTTCTAGGGCTTCATCTACAATCGACTTTAAATCAATTGTTTTTGCTCCTCTATAAGAACCATCAGAGGTTATTACTATTTTACAATCGCTATCATTAATTCTTGTAGACAATGCGGTAGCTGAAAATCCTGCAAAAACAACCGAATGAATTGCTCCAATTCTTGCACAGGCTAATAAAGAAATTGCCAGTTCTGGTATCATTGGTAAGTAAATACAAACTCTATCTCCTTTTTTTATCCCTTGTTCTTTTAACACATTTGCAAACCGATTCACTTTTTTTGACAAGTCGTTATATGAAATATGCTGCGCTTCTTCAGATGGATTATTGGGCTCAAAAAGTATCGCTGTTTTTTCTCCGTTGGTGCGTAAATGCCTATCAATACAGTTTTCTGTGATGTTTAGTTTCGCTCCTTCATACCATTTTATTTCAGGTTTTTTAAAGTCCCAGCTTAAAACATTATTCCATTTTTTATACCAAGAAAAATGTTCCTCTGCAATTTCTTCCCAAAAAACTTCAGGATCATTAACCGATTTTTTATATACTTTAAAATATTCTTCTAAATGTTTTATGTTATAATTACTCATAATATTTTACTTAATGGCTACCTCTAAAACACAGCCACAGGTTAAAATTAATTTACTCATCTGCCGAACGGGTCAGCATTAAAGCCAACAGTTTTGGCTATGATTGCGTTGCGGAGAAATCCGATAGGATTTTTCCGTTAAAGACCCAAGATAATAAATAAGCTTGGATTTCCGATAGGAAATTCAACCGCAATGAATTATAGGCGGTGTTGTGCTTTCGTGCTTTATTTTTCTTTTAGCATCTTGGCAATTTTTTCCGCAATAGATTCAGATTCAGTTTCCTTTACATTAAGTCCGAATGCTTGATTCATTACTGTACTAATTATTTTATTGATTTGGGTTAAGGAATGTCGTTTTTCTATATGAAATAGAATATCGGTCGCCTCAATTTCATAGTTGTTTAGGTCCTCAATTAGAATTGATTTTTCGCCTAAGGGATTCCATTCAGTCAATAGTTCTTTTACTCTTGCAATATGTTCTTCATTCATTTATTTATTCATTTTTGATTAGATACAAATTCAGCACGTGCTTTTCCATCTATTTTTATATCCTTTAAGGCGCAATAATTTTTCAATTCGGTCAAATTCACTACAAAATCGTTTACAATAAAGCCTTGTAAAGTTAAGTCCTTTTTTGTTTTTAAATATGCCTTATTCCATTCCGACCAAGTGTCATGCATATTTTATTTATCGTCGATTAATTTCAGGAATTTTAACCAATCCTTTTCTCTGTAAAAGGCTAAATTAATTTCTCTAGTCATTATTAATTCGATTTTTTTGCATGAAGCACAACGGTTTTGGTATGATTTCGTTGCGTTGGTTTAGCGACTAAATTAGTAAATAAAACTGACCAATGGAACGAATGCGAGGATTTTCCGAAAGGAAAATCAGTAGCAATGAATTATACCAGTTGTGCCTGTTGCACAAGTTACGTACATTTTTCAATAAATTGGTTATAAAAACTCGTATCTTGTTGTATGCAAGGAAAGAAAGAGTATCAAGAGAAGTTATTCGCTCAA
>JAUVAS010000029.1 GCA_030591585.1 Flavobacterium sp.
AATCAATTATTCAGTGTTCAGTGTTCTGTGTTCAGTGTTCAGTGTTCAGTGTTCAGTGTTCAGTGTTCAGTGTTCAGTGTTCAGTGTTCAGTGTTCAGTGTTCAGTGTTCAGTGTTCAGTGTTCAGTGTTCAGTGTTCAAAGATGTGAAATTCTAACTAAAAAAAAGTGTTTTTACAGCTACTTATTTATTAACAACAAAAAGCTTCCTTTCTTTTTACAGAATTGAAGCTTTTAAAATGAAACAAACTATTAATGGTTTTATTAGATATCGAATCTTAGTCCCATAGATATATTGTGTTGATCTACTAGATTATTTTTAAATATTGGGTTCATCTCGTACCGAACATATAAAGCTGTCCATCCCCAACCAATATAACCACTCAGCCCATACATTACACTATTGGTATTATAGCTAGCTTTAATTTTTTCTTTCTTTTTAGAATCGTCAAATTTGTACTTTAACTTTTGACGAGAACTCATTTTAAATCCTACAAACCCTCCTAAACCAACTTTTAGTTGCTTATGTGTAGAATACCTAAAATAATCGGGATATTCTTTTTTCTTTGAAGGTCCAAATTCAAAATGAACAGGAAATAATAATTTATCAACTCTTAGTTTTGCTTTATCTAAATTTTGAGGATGGACTTCTAAAGCTGTTTCTTCTCCAATAGCTACATAATATTGATTGTCGTCTGGTTTTAATCCATCCCAACTAAAGGAAAACCCATATTTTAAACGTAACCAATTACTCTCTTTAAATACTCTTGTATTCCATGCCCAGCCTAACTCGAAAAAACGACTGCCACCTATTTTTATTTCAGTATCTGAAAAAGATTCTCCTTCTGTAATTAAATTATTAAATCCGACTGCAACTACTAACCTACTAGAGGTTCTTTTATCGTATTTCTTATCCTTATTTAATGAAACACTTATAAATTCTCCATCATCAAATACCTCTACAATTACTTTATTTTTTCCAATATGCACAACTGTTTCCTCATTATTCCTTTCTAATAAAGCAATTCTATTATCGACAATCGCAGTTTTATTTTCTATGTTTAGCGCATGTTTTTCGGCTGCCTTAGCTTTTAATATATATGCTGCTGCTTGATTTATTTTTTCGCTATCTAAACGCTTGTTTATTGCCGCTACTTCTAATTTTAGAGCATCCTTCTCTTCTTTAATTATCTGCTCTTTTGAAGCCTCTAATGACTCTTTTGTAATTATAATTTCAACTTCTTGTGCTTTAATTGACATTGTTGAAACTAACCAAATGGCTAAAATGGCACTAATAGTAATGATTTTCATGAGTGTTCGTTTTTTGATTGATTGATTGATTGATTGATTGATTGATTAATTATTTCGTTCTACAACTGCAGTTCTAACTTTTTCGAAGCCATCGCCTAGCGCTTCAAAAACCTTGTCTCTAAAAGTTGTTTCCATTTCCGATTCAACAACATCTAATAGTGCCGTTGCATCTACTTTTTTATTTGCAACTATTTTTTGTGATTGAATTTCTTTTTGTGCGGCTAGTAACAATGCATCAATCTCTTGAGCAGTAACAGAATTATTATTCTCATTTAAAGCTTGTACTTGAGCAACTACCTCATTCACCTTTGCGTTTAAAAATAGTTCTTCACCATTAATTTCTGTTAGAATAGTGTCTTCAATAATATCATTAGACTCCTTAAAAGTAGCTTCATTAGTATTTAAAACTAGGTCTTTATTAGTATCTATAGTTTCTTTATTAATTTTGGATTGATTGTTATTTATACCTTTTTTAGCTATTGTTTTTGAAGTCTTTTCATTAATTTGTTTGTCTTTTACTACAACTATATTGTTATTATTCTCTAGCGGATTTAAAATTTCTGTTTGTATTGGTTCTGAAACTATTTTTAGGGTATTTTGTATAGGAATAATTTCATCTTTAACTATAAAAGACACTATAATAATCACTCCAATAAAACCAGCGGCTATTGCAAACCAAGATTTATTTATTCTTTTTTGAGATGTAGTATCTATTTGAGTTGCGAGTTTTTCCCATGAAGTTTTAGAGGGAGCTATTTCTCTTTCCTGTAATTTTTCACGTATGTTATCTTCAAATTTAATGGGTTCCATAATTCACAATATTTTGTTTTTCAATAGATGCACGAAGCATTTTTCGAGCTTTAAAAAGTTGACTTTTCGAGGTGCTTTCAGAAATTTGTAACAGCTCTGAAATCTCACTGTGTTTATATCCTTCTACCGCATACAGTACAAAAACTGTTTTATAACCTTCCGGTAAATTGTCAATAATTTTTTGAATTTCTTCAACCTCTAATTCGGTTTCTAAATAGGTTACAAAATTCATTGAATTATCAATTTCTTCGTCGTATTTAAAGTGTAATTTTTTATCTTTCCGAAGTTGAGATATCGCTTCATTAATCATAATTCTACGAATCCAACCTTCAAAACTCCCTTCAGATTTAAATGACTTTAAGTGTGTGAAAACTTTTAGAAACCCCGAAAGCATCACCTCTTCAGCGATATCGTTATTTTTAATATACTGCCTGCAAATACTGAGCATCTTAGGAGCAAAAAGCTCAAACAACTGGTGTTGAGACCTTTTATTTCCCCGACTCACCTTTGAAATAAGAGATTGATAATTTTTATGTAATGAAACAACTTTCAATGATGATTTTTTAAATCCATTCGATATTATATAGACGCAGGTTATAGTAAAAAGGTTGCCTGAGGTTTTTTATTAGCAATTTACAGACAGAAGACATCTAGTTATAATGACCGGTCTAGAAATGGATTGTTACATTTTTCATTAAATATAACAATCGCCAATTAAAAACTAAAAACTGAGAACTATTTTTTTCGGTCAATAACATAATTAACCATTAATACTAAAGACTCTTTATAGGGAGAATTTGGGTAGTCTTGAAGTAACAATAGCGCTTTTTGTTGATATTCTTTCATCTTAGAAACTGCATATTCAAGTCCGCCGTTACCTTTTACAAAAGCAATTAATTCTTTAACTCTAACTTTATCCTTATTATGATTTTTTATTGAATTGATAATCCAACGCCTTTCTTTATCAGAACAATTATTCAGTGTATGAATTAATGGAAGCGTCATTTTTTGCTCCTTTATATCTATGCCTGTAGGTTTTCCTATTTTTTCAGTTCCGTAGTCAAACAAATCATCTTTAATCTGAAATGCCATCCCTATCAACTCTCCAAACTTTCGCATGGTTTCTACTTCCTCTTTGGATGCATTTACAGATTGGGCACCCATCGCACAGCATGCAGCAATTAATGTTGCTGTTTTTTGACGAATGATTTCGTAATAAACTTCTTCAGTAATATCTAGTTTTCGAGCTTTTTCTATTTGAAGAAGTTCTCCTTCACTCATTTCTCTTACAGCTACTGAAATGATTTTCAACAAATCAAAATCACCATTATCTATAGACAATAACAAACCCTTTGAGAGTAAATAGTCTCCCACCAAAACAGCAATTTTGTTTTTCCACAGCGCATTAATAGAAAAGAAGCCACGTCTCCTATTACTTTCGTCTACCACATCATCGTGTACCAACGTTGCTGTGTGGATTAATTCGATAACTGAAGCCCCTCGATACGTGCGATCATTTACCTCGCCATTATTTGTCATTTTAGCAATTAAAAACACAAACATAGGACGCATCTGTTTCCCTTTACGATTTACCACATAATGTGTAATGCGGTTTAATAAAGAGACCTTTGATGCCATAGAAAGTAGAAACTTTTTTTCAAAAAGTTCCATTTCGTATTCAATGGGTAGTTTTATTTGGGAAACTATTTTCATTTACATTTCAAAGGTAGTAAAATTAGAAGCTCAATTACTGTTTATTTGCCAATTGCCCACAAGCGGCATCAATATCTTTTCCTCTGCTTCTTCTTACCGTAACAGGAATTCTGTTTTTTTCTAAGGCAAAAATATAATCGTTGGTTACTTGACTAGATGCTTGTTTAAATTCGCCATCACCAATGGGATTGTATTCTATTAAATTTACTTTAGACGGTACATATTTGCAAAATTTAACCAAGGCATTTATATCCTCCCTAGAATCATTAATGCCTTCCCAAACCACATATTCGTAGGTGATTCTTCTGTTAGTCTTTTCATACCAATATTCTAACGATTCTTTTAAATCTGTCAGGGTAAACTTCTTAGCAAATGGCATAATTTGCTCACGAGTTTCTTGAATGGCTGAATGTAACGAGACTGCCAAATTGAATTTCACTTCATCATCTGCCAATTTTCGTATCATTTTAGGAACTCCCGAAGTAGAAACCGTAATACGTTTTGGCGACATCGCTAATCCCTCTTCCGAAGTAATTTTCTCTATAGATTTAAGAACATTGTTATAATTCATCAACGGTTCTCCCATTCCCATAAATACAATATTTGAAAGCGGTCTTGAATGGTACAACCTACTTTCTTGATCTATGGCTTTTACTTGGTCGTAAATTTCATCTGGATTTAAATTTCGCATGTTTTTTAAACTTGCGGTTGCACAAAATTTACAATCTAAGCTACAACCAACCTGAGTAGAAACACAGGCAGTTGTTCTTTTTGCAGTAGGAATCAATACAGACTCTACTATAAGCCCGTCAAAAAGCTTTACAGCGTTTTTTATGGTACCATCTTCACTTTTCTGAAGGGTGTCTACTTCAATATGATTGATTACAAAATGAGCGTTTAAAACATTCCTAGTTTTTATTGAGATATTCGTCATATCCTCAAAATGATGCGCGCCTTTACTCCAAAGCCATTCATATACTTGATTGCCCCGAAACTCTTTATCGTCTATACTTTTAAAAAAAGTTCTTAACTCTTCTTTAGATAACGCTCGTATGTCTTTCTTTTTTGAAATCATTTGCTTGCAAAAATATTATTTTTAAAATAGAAAAAGCCTCTTTACAGTTTTAAAAGAGGCTTTAATAAAAATCTATAGTGTTGATTTTATCTTTCAATAATTATTTTTTTAGTAATATCTGCATTACTACTGGTATCTACTAAATACAGAAAATAGACTCCTTCGTCTAGTCTTTCAATATTAATTTCGTTTAAGGTATTTGACAAAGAACCAGATAGCATCCTCTGGCCTAGTACATTATAAAACTCGTAGGTAAGCTTTGGATATTTACCATTGACAATTGAAATAACCGAGCTTGCAGGGTTTGGATAAATATCTAATTTTCCCAATTGATCAAAATCTACTGTTCCTAGTACATTCTGAATTGTTTCGGTAGTAGATTGTCCAGTATTAGTTGGGTCTAACCAATCCATAAGACGAGTTTCGGAAGAATTTCCAGAATTCCAAGAAACTCCAAATCGCCCATAAATATCATAATCGTCATTATCTTGATTCCCATTACAAGCAGATTGTCCCGCATATAATTGACCTATAATCCTTCCTTCTTCATTAAACAATGGAGAGCCTGAAGAACCACTTTCTGTTGTTCCAATTTCCCAACCATCTCCAGTTCCTACAGAAGTTCCTCCAATTAGCCATACTTCAGTTCCGTTAGCATTTTCTTTAACAGCTCCAGAATCGTCTCTGCATATTTTCATGATATCTCCATTAGGATGATGGATTCCGACTTCATAAACAGGGAGATTATCTGAATTATCCCAACCTGCAAAAGCAACATCCCATGAATGTGGAATTTCATTAAACAATTCGACCAATGCAAAATCACTTGTGGGATTATTAGCAATTAACTCGGCACCACTCATTGTGAAATTAGTTTGCAGGTCAACGCTATCTTCCTCTGTACCGCAAATAGGACTTGGACTCATCCAGTTAAAACGTACTGACCAAAATGAGGGGTCGCTATTTTCTAAACAATGATTTGCCGTTAGTAAATAAGGGGTTTTATTATTTAATGTAGTATTAATTAAAGATGTGGAGCATAAATATCCGTTTCCAAGGTTAAGAATGGCAACTGCCTTTTTTATTAAATCTTTCTTAGTTTCAAAATCACTGCCAATGGAGCAGTTAACGTCGTAATTACAAGCTCCAGAATCATTAAGACCTCTATTTACATATTGCCGAACCTCACCCATTCTATAGCCATGAATTATACTTCCTATCCTTAATTTTGAAATACCCATAGTATTTGAAGGTTCATAATACTCAACAACGATTACATCTCCAGAAATAAACCAAGAGCCTAATAATTTATTTTCTCTATTTTGAGCATTTGAATATGTTTTAGAAATATCTGTACGATCTCCATTATACAAATGTAAACTTGTCCCTGAAGGCAAATAAAAGTCTTCAAAATTTACACTTAAGTTTACCGCATCAGGAGATTTAATAGCAACTCTCCAAATTCTCCCACCATTTGATAAGTTGGTCCATTCTCCATCATTTTCAAAATCTAAAATAATGGGTCTTGTTATCCCGTATCGCCAAGGAAGGCTTTTATCTAAATCGTTGATACTATCTTCAACAATTATAGCTTCTAAATCTAAAGGTGTTAGTACAATTGGAGTAATTTCAGATTTATTTTGTTCTTTAAAATCTTTTGACCAACTAATAGGCACTATGCGACCCTCATCTTGCGAATATGATGTAGTTATGAAGGCAACCATTAAAAAGAAAAATATTATTTTCTTCATTCCTTGTTCGTTGTTTTTACAAAAATAAGATTACTAAGGTACCTTTTTATTTTGGCATTTGAAAATCAATTCTTTATACAACAAAAAATCCCGATGAAGTATCGGGATTTTTATATTTCTTACTCTATTATTTGACTCTAAAAAAGTTACCTTTTTTAGTAGTGTTGAATTAGATGATCAACATTGCATCACCATAGGTGTAAAAACGGTATTTTTCTTTTACTGCAATATCATAGGCTTCTCTTATAAAATCATACCCTCCAAAAGCTGCAGCCATCATTAATAACGTAGATTTTGGCGTATGAAAATTTGTCACCATCATATTGGCAATACTAAAATCGTACGGAGGAAAAACAAATTTATTAGTCCAACCATCATACGCATTTAAGGTTCCGTTTGATGACACCGAACTTTCTAAGACTCTCATTGCAGTTGTTCCAACAGCACAGATTCGTCTTTTTTCTCTAATTCCTGTATTGATTAAGTTTTCTGCAAGCTTGTTAATATGAATCTCTTCTGAATCCATTTTATGTTTCGACAAATCTTCAACCTCAACATTACTAAAAGTTCCTAAACCTACATGAAGTGTTACTTCTGCAAAGTTTACACCTTTAATCTCAAGACGTTTTAAAAGATGTTTAGAAAAGTGCAATCCTGCAGTTGGAGCTGCTACAGCACCTTCATTTTTTGCGAAAATTGTCTGGTATCTTTCTTTATCTTCAGGTTCTACATCTCTTTTAATATATTTAGGAAGTGGTGTCTCTCCTAATTCGGTTAGTTTTTTACGAAATTCATCGTAAGGACCATCATATAAAAAACGCAAGGTTCTTCCTCTAGAGGTTGTATTATCAATAACTTCAGCTACTAAAGACTCATCATCACCAAAGTACAGTTTATTACCAATTCTAATTTTTCTAGCTGGGTCTACTAATACATCCCAAAGTCTTGTTTCTGTGTTTAATTCTCTTAATAAAAAAACCTCGATTCTTGCTCCGGTTTTCTCTTTATTCCCAAATAATCTAGCTGGAAAAACCTTCGTATTATTAAGAACCAATACATCGTCCTCTTCAAAATAATTAATTAAATCTTTAAACATTTTATGTTCAATAGTTTGTTCTTTTCTGTTTAAAACCATTAAACGAGATTCGTCCCTCAATGCTGTAGGGTATTCGGCTAATAATTCGTCTGGAAGATCAAAGTTGAATTTTGAGAGTTTCATTCCCATAGTGTGTAGTTTTTTTTTTAAAATTGAATTTGCAAATATACAATCTCAACATAGGGGTTGTCAAGTAAATGGAGGTTTATTATTTATACTGTACTAAAATACCCAATTTACAAAGGTCTTTCCAAAAAGTTGAATACGATTTAGAAACCACATTTGGCTCCTCAATTTCTATAGTAGTTACTAACGATAGCGGTGCAAATGCCATTGCCATTCTATGATCTTGATAGGTGTTAATTAGAATATCACTTTTAATTTTTTGTGATGGAGATACCTCTAAAGATTCCTCTGTAATTTCACAAATAGCCCCTAATTTTTCCAATTCTGTTTTTAAAGCGAATAGCCTATCGGTTTCTTTTATTTTTAGGGTTTTTAATCCTGTTAATTTACATCCTATTCCTTTTCCAAAGCAAGTTACAGCAATCGTTTGTGCAATATCTGGAGTATTGTTTAAATTGAGATTAATGGGCTTAATTTTCGTGTTTATTTTTTTTAAAGTAATACTATTTTCTGAAGAATTAAAAATCGTTTCAACTCCTAATAGCTTATAAATCTCTGATACTTCCGAATCTCCCTGAAGGCTATTTTTTCTGAAAGATTTTAACGTAATTTCCAAATTTTCTGACAGCGCCACTAAACTATAAAAATAGGAAGCAGAACTCCAATCTGATTCTACTTCGATAGAAATATATTTAATTTCAATAAGTGGTTCGATAACAATTTTATTATCTGTGAAACTACAAGAAACCCCTATTTTCTGAAGCAAATCTAAAGTCATTTCAATGTAAGGAATAGAGGTTGTTTCTCCTTCCAATACGATTGTCAATCCTTTGTTTAACGAAGGTGCAATAAGCATTAAGGCTGTAATATATTGACTACTTACATTGGCTTTTATAGTAACCGAAGTTCTCTCTAATTTTTTACCTTCAATTTTTATAGGTGGAAATCCATCATTTTTTAAATAGGTAATTTTTGCTCCTAAATCTGACAGTGAATCTACTAAAATTTTAATAGGTCGCTCCTGCATTCTTTGACTCCCCGTGAGAGTAATTTGAACGTTTTCTTTTGAAGCATAATACGCTGTTAAAAAACGCATGGCTGTTCCTGCGTGATGAATATCTACTATCCCCGTATTTTTTAATAATCCACGTTGTAAACTTTGAGTATCGTCACTGTTTGAAAGGTTCGTAATGGATAGGTTTTTAAAAATCGCCTGTAAAACCAATAGTCTATTCGACTCACTTTTTGAGCCTGGAATTACTATTGAAACACTAGAATTTTGTTTCTTTTTATATGATAATGACGCCTTCAATTTCTCTCTTCATCTTTCTTTAATTTTCCTCTAAATTTCCCATAGGTTACTAAAAAACCATAGATAAATCCTCCCACTATAAGTCCTAAAAAAAAGGCTGTTGGGCTTTTAAAGGATGAAAAGTAAGATACTTTAAAACCTTCTATTCCCCATTTAAAAATCACAAATAACAATGCGAATGCTGCCCCTAATGAAATTACTGATTTCCAAAAGCCTTTTGTTGAAATTATTTTTTGAAACATCTTATTTTAGTTTTTCGTTATTTTGATGACGGTCATGATCCCGTTTTGTTTTAACATCCATTTTCTTATCGAATGCCTCTTGCAAATTTATTCCTGTTTGATTTGCTAAACACAAAACTACAAAAACTACATCGGCTAATTCTTCGCCTAGATCTTTGTTTTTGTCGCTTTCCTTTTCGCTTTGCTCACCATACCTGCGGGCAATTATACGTGCCACTTCTCCTACTTCTTCGGTAAGTTGTGCCATATTGGTGAGCTCATTAAAGTAACGAACACCATGTTCTTTAATCCATTTATCTACGACTAATTGCGAGTTTTGTAAGCCCATAATTTTAATTTTTTACAAGCACTACTTTCTCATTTAATTTTTCAATTAATAATTGATAGTAGCCTTTTAAATTTTTGTATTGATCTGCAGTTATTACAGTTTGGTTTATTGAATATTCCACCATTACTTTAATGGTATTCCCTTGATTTGAAACATTATATTTTAAAGCTAAATCTCCATTACCCAAACCAAAATTTGCATTTTCAGGTATAGATTCTACGGTATATCCTTCAGGGAAATTTATATTTATAATTACCCTGTTTTTCTTCGGAAATTCAAAATCTACAGGATATTTTCTATCTTCTAATTTAAAAGGATTTTCTCTTTCGCCAATAAACAACATAGGTGAAAAATAAAGCTTCCCATCAATATCCTCAACTAAATCTTCAGAGATGAAATCATAAGACAATCCAATGGGTTTATGTAAAGTATCTAAGTTTTTAAATTCAATATTTGAAATTTCTATTTCTCCTTTATCTTCTTCAAGAGATTTACGAATATCGTCTCTTGAAGTGTTTTCATATTTATCGCGAGTTTCTTTAGAGAAATAATCTGTTAACCTCATTTTTACATCTCCATCTACCTTTAAATCTTCCGTAATTGTGGCACTAATCATTACATTTTTTACAGATGACTTACTAGGAATTAATGGCACCCAATTAGAGCTTCCTTCTTCTCTAATAATTCTTCCTTTCCAGTTTAATAATTTAGAGGAAAGTATATTTACTTCTGCATTTTTATCTGTTGCATCAAATAAAAGCACTGTGTTATTCACCTCTACTCCTGATATTACATAGTTAAATCCATTTCTAGTTGGCACAACGGGTATTCCATTTGCTTTAGTGCTTATTATAACTGGGTTTGCATTTAATTTTGCATACCTAAACATCGCTGTTAAGATCAAGTTTATTTCTGCTGCATTACCTGTCCCATTTTTATAAGCATTTTTTACTCCTTTGTTTACAAACACACTATTATAGCCATTCCAGTTCATTTTAGATTTCACAAATTCAAAAACTAGCATCATCTTTTCCTCTTCATTACTTATACCGTTCAATAAATTATCGATATCTTTTGAAAAATAACTGTCTTTATCTAACTCTGTCCCAAATGAAGGGGAATCGTATATAGATTTAGTTACAAAGCCCCAATCGGTTGCATAACTTTTAACATTTGAGTTTGGATATTTTGTATAGGATAATTCAAATTTAAGACTAGACATATAATTCTCTATATTACCTGCCTTAGCTTCTTCAATAATCGCGGGTATATCACGCATCGTTACTTTATAACTATTCTCTATAAATTTAAGCTCTTTTTTAATGGATTTATCAGCACCGCCACCATTAAGAGCACCAGATACTAAATAACTATATTCTAATGATCTTTCTTGTCCATCTTTCTTAATATTAATATCTAGCCATCCTCTTTTATGTGTTTTATATACAAGATACTCCGGTACTAAAAATATTAAACTCACCTTGTTAACCGGTATTTTTTCTTGAAACCTATAGGTATTTATATTATTTACATAAGCCGATTTTAAACTATACCTATACTCAATCACACATCCTTCTCTTAAGTCTGGCATCGTAAATTTTTCTCTCTTATAATAAGCGTTTATATCTTCCTCAAATATTCCGTCTTTTTTTAGCTTAATCTTTACAATTTTATTGGAGTTGTCTAAATAATAGGTATTTGCTTTTAAACCAGACATTGATTCGTTTACATTATGTGAGCCTTGGTATAGGTCTATAGATTTTGTGGCATACATAAAACCTTCTTTATTATAAATTTTCACACGTTCAATAACATCTGTTACCACATAGAAACCGTCTTCTGTTGAGTATTCAAAATTTGTTTTAAATTCTCTATAAAGTACTGCTGCATTAGCAGAAGGGTCCACAGGGTGTTCTTTTTCTAAAATTTCTTCTTTTGATACTTTCCCAAATTTAAAATTTTGAGAATAGGTAACTTGAAATGTAATGAATGCTACTAATACTAATGTAATTTTCATACTGTTGGTTTATTATTTATTTTGAAAGTACTATTTTTTGTTTATCTGCTCTGGTCACTTTTTTTCTGAAATCACGATAGTTAGTATAGGCTTCTTTTTCATAAACCCCTCCATATATTTTAAATTCGCGATGGTACTTTATTTCGAATTCTGAAATCCTCTCTAAAGAAGATTTATAGGTGCCAAAATCTGATTCAATTACTATGGCTTCTGGCAATTCATTTAAAAAATACCCTATTGGCAATTTGATGATTACATTATCTACATCTACGAACCCTCTTAAAATTTTCAACTTGTTTTTCCTGTCTTTTACGCGTTCTGGAAGGTAAGAAGACCTATTAAAAGCGTTTACATTTACAATCATATCTTCTCCAACAAAAATTGAAAAGGATCTAGCCGAAAAATTCACTTTCTCTGTAAATTTAACTATTTCAGGTTCGTTTTTTAAGACAATGCTATCTATTTTAATATTAGCTATATAATTCCAGTATTCTTTATAAAATTTTTCTTGTGTGTCATTATCATCACTTTCTAATCTAAACCTTTGGTAATATTGAATATTATATGATTCCATTTCTACTTCTGCATCTATAGAACCGTCTGGTTTTATATAAAAATAACCTTTTGTAGTTAATAAATTTGTGTCGAAATTATAAACTGTGGTATGTTTAATTTCTCCTCCTTCTGGTGTAATTACCAACACATCTCTATCATCTGTAAAGGTTCCTAAAAACCCAAACGGAATTTCTTGACTGGTACACTCTAACCAAACCTCTTCTCCTTCTAAAGGCACGTTTAATATTACGTGATTTCCCTGCATTGAAGCAAATTCATTATGGACACTTCTTTTTTCTGGCCCGGCCCAAACAACTGAATAATACGACTCAATGCCTTGCGTTTTTAAAAGAGCTTTGGTATAATTGGTAAGTCCTTTACAATCACCATAACCTAATTTATCAACATCAGAGGCTGGATAAGGTTTCCATCCTCCAATACCCAATTGCACACTTATATACCTAGTTTTATTTTGAACATACTCGTAAATACGTTTTGTTTTCTCTCTATCACTTTTAGCTCCAAGCACAATCTCATTAATTTTTAATGCAGTCATTTTGGGTACTTCATCTAGGCCATGAACTAATTTATCATACCTCCATTTTCCAAATTCCTTCCAGTTTTCAGCATACCCCGCCTCCCCTTTTAAATAAAATTTATTTAAAGCAAAATCTACATTTGGCAGTATTGAAGAATAATGCTGGCTCAGCCTCTCATATTTAACGGCTTCAAAATTAGTTGCTTTATAGGTTATTTGTGTAGGCGTTTCTGTTTTTACAATACGGTCCTCATCAATATTAAATTCTTTAACTCTAGGTTTATTATTTTTATTAAATAGTATCGTAAAAGTACTTCCTTTAGTGCTTTCATAAAATCCATTAATGGGATACCACTCTGGAATAAATGCAGAAGAATTAGATTCTTTTTCATAATTATAAACTACTATATAGGGGTATGTAGTTGGTGTATAATCCAAATACATCTTTCTTGAGTCACTATAGATTGTTCCTCCAGAAACTGCACTAATATCTATTAAATCACGTTTTTTGTAATGTGCTAACTCCTCACCATTCTTATCATAAATATACGCTTCAAATTTTGTTATTTTAGAATCGTCGTTATAATGAAATTTAGCACCTACTTTGTTTCTGCCTTTTTTGTTTAACACAACAATTGCTCTATTAAACTTATACCTCATCTTGCTTTCGTCTGTAACATCAACAATTATTTCATCATTTAAAATAACACTGTTCGCATTTTTATATAACTCTAAAGGAATATCTGCTATAGTATACGTTTCTTGTGCTTGAAATGATAAGGAAATAAAAAGGATGGTTAGTACAAAAATATAGTTCATTAATTCTTTTTAAGAAGTGTAAATTTACTGAAATAATGATACATACGAAAAAATCTCACTACATCATTCTCTTTGTTTTGAATCCATTAAAATCGTTACAGGGCCATTATTAATCAGTGCTACATCCATCATGGCACCAAAGGTTCCTGTTTGTATTTTTTTATCCAATTCTTTTTCTAAAGAAGCAACAAAAGCTTCGTATAACGGAATCGCAATTTCGGGTCGTGCTGCTTTAATAAACGAAGGACGATTTCCTTTTTTTGTTTTTGCCTGAAGTGTAAACTGACTCACCACAATTACATCACCGCCCACATCATTTATAGACAAGTTCATCGCATCGTTTTCGTCTGCAAAAATTCGAAGTTTTGAAATTTTTCCAGCTAACCAGTTAATGTCTTCTTGATTATCTTCTGCTTCTATACCTAATAAAATTAGGTATCCTTCATTAATTTCAGAAATTAACTTTCCTGCAACAGTTACAGAAGCTTCTTTTACTAATTGAATGACTACTCTCATATTTATTGCCCGTGTAAACGGGTAACTTCTCCTGCGAAGGCAGGAATCTTATTAATTATTCTTATTTCTTACTCTTTAGAATAAACATCTTTACGATAATGTTCCTCGTCCCCTTCTAAAATCTGAAGGTAACTTTTATAGCGTGACCAAGATACTTCATCATTTTCTAACGCTTCTTTTACCGCACATTTAGGTTCTTCTATATGAAGGCAATTATTAAATTTACAATGTTCCTTTAGTTTAAAAAATTCTGGATAATAATCTCCTAGTTCTTCTTTATCCATTTCCACCATTCCGAAGCCTTTAATTCCAGGAGTATCGATAATTCTTGCATTAAAAGACAGGTCGTACATTTCTGCAAAAGTAGTGGTATGTTTTCCTTGTAAATGTTGGTCTGAAATCTCCTTAGTCTTTAAGTTTAAGGAAGGCTCTAAAGCATTGACCAAGGTAGATTTTCCTACCCCGCTATGCCCCGAAAACACAGTAACTTTACCCTGCATCATCATTTTTACCTTCTCTATATTTTTTTCTGTTTTAGCAGAGATTCCTATACATTCATAGCCAATGGTGCGGTAGAGGTTTGCTAGGTATTTAATTTCGCCCAGTTCCTCTTGTGAGTAGGTATCAATCTTATTAAAAAGCAACACTGCCTTAATACCATAAGCCTCTGCTGTTACCAAAAAACGATCTATAAAAGTGGTGAAGGTGGGCGGATTGTTAAGGGTTACCAATAAAAAAGCAATATCGATATTGGCAGCAATTATTTGGGTTTGTTTAGAGAGGTTCACCGACTTGCGAATAATGTAATTTTTCCGTTCTTCAATTCTTGAAATTACGCCAACATTTTCACCTCCTTTTGGGACTATTTCAAAAACCACATAATCTCCAACTGCAACGGGATTGGTGCTTTTTATTCCTTTAATTCTAAATTTTCCTTTTAGTCTACATTCATAAAAAATGCCTTGCTCGGTCTTAACCGTGTACCAACTTCCTGTAGATTTATATACGATGCCTCTCATTAATGCAAAAGTCTTACATTTAATTTTAATAATGTTGACCTATGGGGATAAAAATAACTGAATGCTGCCTTTATCTATAAATATATCCTGATAAATGGTATCTTTGGTTATAATATAACACGTTGTACAACATTTACCAAAACAATGAAAATCCGAGTTTTAACGACATTATTTTTAGTTTTTATAAGTTGCAAAAATGTGACTGAAAAACAAACTGAAAAAGTTGAAATTAAAATTGATTCAACGGAATTGAAAATTGAAAAATCTGAAAAACATCCCGAAAACTTAAAACTGAATTCTTTTCTGGAAAACCCAATTGACTTACAAGAATTTAAGAAAAAGAAAAACAGAGATGTTACGACAAGTGTAAATAATGGTTTGGAATATCAATATCATCCAAAAATCAATGATTCAATTTTTTATGGTTATAATTTTTTAACAGAAGATATTGGAACAAAAGGAATTAACGAAATAGTTGTTTTTAAATATGGAGAAAATAAACACCGATACGAAGACGAAACTGAAATCTTAATTGAATTACGAATTTTTAACAAAGATTCGGATTTAGGAAAAGCAAATCTTATCGGATTCACAAAAACGGAATTGGAGACGGAATTTGGTTCTGATTATCTGACTTTAGATAACCGAATGGTTTATTCGAACAAAAACAAAGTTTTGATACTTGAACTTGATAATTCAAAAGTCAAATCTTTTAATTATATAAAACTAAGCACTGAAAAAATCGACAGTGATTTAATCAGAAAAATAGCGGAATAATAAAAAACGTTGTACAACACCACCTATAATCCATTGCGGTTGAATTTCCTATCGGAAATCCAAGCTTATTTATTATCTTCGGTCTTTAACGGAAAAATCCTATCGGATTTGTCCGCAACGCAAGCATAGCCAAGACCGTTAGCTGTAATTTGAGAAAAAATATTTTAATGAATGAGCAAAAGAGCAAGTAAAAATTCTGTAAAATTTTCTGGAAAGAATTGGGCTAATGGAAGAATGCGAAATGGAATTAATAAAAAAAAGAAGAAAAAGAAGAAGACTAAAAAGGAAAAGCAGTTCGAGTTGCTAAGTGAGAAATTCAATTTTAATATTGAAAATAACAGAAAACTATATATAGAACTATTTTCTGAATTTAAAAAAATTACTCCTTTTAAGAAAAGAACCGAAATAATAAATAAAGTTGAATCATTCAAAAAGGTATGTAATCAAAAAAACACCCCTTTTCATATCGCTGAATACATTTTAGACAAACACTACGAAATTGACTTTTATAAAGAATATCCTAAATTATTCAAAAGAAAATCAAATAATAAAAGAAAAATGATATTGGAAAAAGGTAGCGGAAATAAAATTTCAGATTTTATGTCGAATGAGATTATTACGAAATTAAAAAATAAACTGAGTAAAAAATAACTACAGCCAACAAAGAACTAAGGCAAAGCATTACTATTTAATAAGGCAAGGAATCTAAAAGGTATGGTTTTCAGGAGATATATCCTGATAAATGGTATCTTTGGTTATGACATAACACGTTGTGGTACATTTGAAGACAGCAACTAAACCGCCCATTTATAACTAAATACTTAAATGAACATTTTACAACATTGTCAATTATGCGATAATAAAATTACAAGTTTAGAAAAAGGATTGACTTGTAAATTAACAAATAGAAAACCTGAATTTAAAAACACTTGTTCTGACATTAAATGGGAAAAAGAATTTCAAGAAAAATTAGAAAATGTTAATCTCGAATTGGAAATAATACGCAATAAGAAAAAATCAATTCTTTGGTCTTTTTACTCGATTTCAATTATTGGATTTTTATTAATAATTGGCGGAAATTCTATAACGATATGGGATATTTATAGCCCGAACTTTTGGAAAGTCAAAATTGGAATAATTGGTATCGGTATTACATTTTTAGGAATTGCATATAAAAAACTATATGGATTTAGAAAAAAACTAAAAACAGCAAAATCTAAAAAAAACAAGTTTGATTCAGTTATAAAAGTGTACGGAATTAGTTATAAAACAAATTTTGAATACCAGGAGAAAATTCACGGAAATCAGATTATTGAAATTACAACCGAATATAAAAACTGGACAAAAAAACGTACCACAACACCGCATAACGTTCATAACGGCTGAATTTTTCATAGAAAAATCCAACCTTTCTTTGTAGTTTTGAAAAAGGCGGAATATTTAATGATATAAATCCGTTACGAAAACGTTATACAAGACCGTTGGCGTTAATTTCAAGAATGGGTAAAGGAGATAAAAAATCAAAGAAAGGAAAAATAGTCAGTAAATCTTTCGGTAAATGTCGTCCAAGAAAAAAATTCAAACTAAAAGAATTAGTTCATAAAAAAAATAGCCATTTCAGAAAGAAATTTTCAAAAAAATCGACTTTCAAATCGAACAAACAATTTAACATTATTACTGAATTTTCTTTATCACTTACAACTCAAAAAGGAGATAAAAGCTATGCATCAGGCACTGCAGTAATAATCGCTCCTTATCTTGCGATAACTGCTAAGCATGTTATTGAAGATTATTTTGAACTTCACGATAGAAAATCTATTAAGAAAAAGACTGGTGCATTCAGCGGAACATTTTCTTTGTTTGCGTTTCAAACATTAAACAATATTAAAGATGATGGAGTTTGGATAATTTCAAGACTTTGGCCATGTCAAGAAACTGATTTATACTTATTGATGTTAACCCCATATTCTAACGCTGCTAAAAATTATAAATGGCGCTGTCCTCCTGTGAGCTTTTCATTACCAAAAGTTGGTGATAGAATGTCGGCATTTGGTTATTCAGAATCTAAAATAGATAACGAATCAAATTTTCTTTCTTATGAGACTTCAACTTCCATAGGGAAAGTAATTGAAGTTCATGAAAAAATGAGAGATAGTGTTAGATTAAATTTTCCTTGTTTTATGGTTAATTCAAGATTCGATGGTGGCATGAGTGGTGGTCCTGTTTTTAATGATAACGGAGAATTGTGCGGACTTATTTGTTCTAGTTTAGAGCCACTAAGTATTCATGAACCGCATGTTTCATATGTTACTTTATTATGGCCTCTTTTAAGAACACTAATCGATATTCCATATAAAGAATTGGATAAAGTCGGCATTTACCCAGTAATGAAATTAATCGAATACAACATCTTACATGCAGTAGGACATGAGAACATTAAAATTATTGACTAAAAAATCATATTAAAAAACTAATGCCAACACCGGTAATCGTTGCACAAGCTCAAACAAATCAAAACAAGTAACTAAAAAGCCTCGTTTTAAGAAGCTTTTCTTTTACATTTAGTTACTACTCACTATTTTTCTGGTCTTTAAGGATTACACTATTTTCTTGGTTTTTTAAACCGAAAATTCTTACGGATTTTCACGCATCAAACTTTAGGTTTAGTAGAAGTAGGTATGGAGTATACTGTAAGTTACTACGGGTGAACTACGGGTGAACCTATATTTTGACTTGAAGCTGACTACGACCAGACCGTAAGACGTATAAAATTAATTGCTTGGTACGAGCCTACTTACGAAAATCCTCGCGGATTTTCTATTCGGTTTGTATTTGCTAAATTTGGTACTTAAACAACGCAACTAATCTTATACATAAACGTTGGCAATAATTTAAGAAAAAACCACAAGTTCTTAAATTAACCGAACTATTTTTCTTATCTTTGCGTTATAATTATGAGATTAATAGGGAAAAAACAATTAGAAAAGTTAAAACGGAAGAACAAAGGAAACACTTCTTTGGTTCTTGAAATAAACAATCTAATTAAAGACATTGAAGAAGGTAGTTGGAAAAACCAAACGGAATTAAAGGCTGTCCGAAAAGATGCTGATTGTGTTCATAGTGACGGTTTTTATTTTTTCAATATTTCTATCCATAGAACACTCATATTAATTGAATTTGAAGAAGACGGAGATGCTTCTGTCGTTTGGGTCGGAAATCATCAAGAGTATGAAAAGACATTCAAAAACAATAAAAGTGCAATAAAGAAATGGTTGAAATCAAATAATTGGATTTAATATTATGAAAACACAATTAGATATAAATAAAATAATCAAAACAGGAACAATAACTAATGAACTTGATTTTGAAAGAGCATTAATTGCTGATAGAAAACTTAGAGTTCTTTCTAAAGAAAATTCATCTTTGAAATCTATACGTAAAGAATTAAGAAATATTATCGCTAATTATGAAAATAAGAATTGGTCGAATATTTCGAGCATCAGCGAAAAAAAATTAAAAGAAAGTGATACGGCTGAATTAGTGGCTGAAAAAGAACGTGTATTTATAGAAAACAGAAAGTCTATTATCAAATTAAGACTAAAAAAACACGCTATCAATCAACAAGAATTTGGTATCATACTTGGACATAATAGCAAATCATATATGTCGGAATTAATGAATGGAATTTGCCCATTTTCTTTAACCGATTTAATAGTTATAAATAGATTGTTAAAAATAGACTTAACAGATTTAATACCTACTTTTCTACCTCAAAACCAACGATTAAAAGTTAGGAAGTCAATTGAAAGATTAGGAAAACCAAACTTGAAGTTAAGTAAAAAGGATTTTTCCTTTGCATAAAAAACTATTGCCAACAAAGATAATCGTTGCACAAGCTCAAATAAATCAAAATAAGTAACTAAAAAGCCTCGTTTTAAGAAGCTTTTCTTTTGTATTTAGTTAATAATCACTATTTTTTCTGGTCTTTAAAAATTACACTATTTTTTTGGTTTTTTAAACCGAAAATTCTTGCGGATTTTCACGCAACGAAACTTTAGGTTTAGTAGAAGTAGGTATGGAGTATACTGTAAGTTACTACGGGTGAACCTATATTTTGACTTGAAGCTGACTACGACCAGACCGTAAGAAGAACTAAGGCAAAGCATTACTATTTAATAAGGCAAGGAATCTAAAAGGTATGGGTTTCAGGAGATATATCCTGATAAATGGTATCTTTGGTTATGATATAATACGTTGCCACACATTTGAGAAATACAATCTACATATTAATATTCACTTTCATTTTGAGTTCTTGTCAGAATGAAAAGAAACTGAACGGAACTTGGATTTCTGCTTATGAATATCGCGAAGCTGACAGCTTAAAATATGACTTATCAGGAATACCCTTCAATGAATTATGGGAGTTTAAAAATGGAACTTTAAAAATACGAGAATTTAAATACGACCATTACTTTAATGAACGATCATTCAATTTTAAGCTTAAAGGAAATAAATTAGTTGTTGGAAATGATGAACCTTATTTCTCTGATGTAATTAACCCGATAACTAAAGATAGCTTTGTATTAAGTGGCTTAAGTTATGCTGACTTTAAGCTTGTTTACAAAAGATTAGCTGATTCATTAAAAAACAAATCGACTGATATTAAACTTACTGGAAAGAAGTATATTAGAAATTATAGAAAATGGACTGACACAATCCAATTTATTAATGACTCTGTTTATGTTAGTAATTCTTGGAAAATGGGTGATTCGGATTTAAGGTGGGAAAGAATAAATCATAACGGATTTGACATCTTATTTACCGACATCTATGTGCCATTCGTAATAAAAAATAAAATTGGGAATGATATTTATATATCAACATTCGGTAAAGAAAAAGAAGACTATATTTTAAAAGAAATTGAATGAAAAACGTGTGGCAACAACACCTATAATTCATTGCGGTTGAATTTCCTATCGGAAATCCAAGCCTTTTTACTAAATTCGTTGCTGTGCCGAAAAATCCTATCGGATTTGTCTATCTTTAAACTAAGAAACAAACATACGAGCCAAAACCGTTGTAGGTAATTAAAAAAGAAGCATATGAAATCATTTAATTTTATTATTGTCATTTTAATGCTAATAGTCACTTCGTGTAAAAATGAAAAAACTATTGATGCAATACCTGATATAAATGTAATAGAAACAGGTCTCTTACCATCAATTTTAGTGAAAGGCGACTCTATTGAATCCTTGAATTTATTAGAGAGAATGGAATATTACAAAGTTCCTGGGGTCAGTATTGCAATTGTTGAAAACGGAAAAATTAAATGGGCCAAAGGATATGGAATAGCAAATACTATTGATAGTAGTAATGTTAATACAAATACACTTTTTCAAGCTGGATCAATTAGCAAACCGGTAGCAGCATTAGCTGCATTAAAATTGGTTGAAGAAGGTAGAATTAATCTTGATCAAGATGTAAACAATTATCTTAAGGAATGGCAAATTCCAAAATCTTCTTATACCATAGAAGAGAAAGTAACACTCAGAAGACTATTGACGCATACGGCAGGAATGACAGTCCATGGGTTTGGTGGCTATCAACAAACAGACACATTTCCTTCAATAATTGAGGTTTTAAATGGCAATGGAAACACACCCCAAATAATTGTTGATACTATTCCAGGCAGTATTTGGAGATATTCTGGTGGAGGATATACCGTAATGGAAAAAATGGTAGAAGACGTTAGCGGTCTTCCTTTAAATAAGTATATGTCAAAAAACATTTTGCAAGTAATTGGCATGAAGAACAGCACTTACGAGCAACCTTTGAGCTCAGAATACTACTCTAACACAAGTGCAGCATACGATACCGATGGAAAAATAATTGATGGCTTATGGCATAATTACCCCGAACAAGCGGCAGCTGGATTATGGACAACTCCTACAGATTTAGCAAAATATTGTATTGAAATTCAACAAATTTTAGCAGGTAAAGAAAACGGTGTTCTTTCTAAAGAAACAATTGAAAAAATGTTAACCAAACACAAAAATGATTGGGGTCTTGGTCCTGCCATTCAATGGGAACAGGATTCCTTAATATTTAGGCATGGGGGTAAAAACGCTGGATTCACAAATAACTTAATATCATTTGCAAATCGTGGAAATGCAGTTATTGTAATGACAAATGCAGATAATGGAGGGAAACTAATTGGAGAAATATTAAGAGCTGTTTCAAAATATTATAATTGGGGAATAAATAATCCAAGAATTGTAGAAGTAATTGAATTACCTAAAGAAAAATTAAATCAATTTAATGGTAAATATAAACTTGACTTTCAAGTTCCTGAAATCGGAGATTATATAATTGAAGTAACAGTAAAAGAAAATAAATTATATATTAATGACCCTCACGATGAAGACACTACTTTAACACCAACTGACACACTTAATTTTATTAATTTACAAAATGGAGATGAGGTGGCATTCCAATTTGAAGAAGATAAAGTAGGAATATTATGGAATAATAGATTTCAGTTTTATAGAATCGAATAATAACTACCTACAACAAAGAACTAAGGTAAAAAACAAATGAATTTTCATTAATTTTTAACTTAAGAGGTCTCTAAAATATCGCTTCTTTTATTTAAACTTAAAAGCCTTTTGGTATTTAATTCACTAATTTTAAAACGTAACTTTTCATATACTTACGCTACCCATTTACAATCCTCTTCTGATGATTAATAGATTCTTGATGTATCGCTTTATAAATTTTTAATACAAACTCCTCGCTTAACTTATTTTCTTTTCCATCTAAAATCATTTTTTCTAAAATCTCATTCCAACGTTTACTTTGTAAAATAGCAACGTTATTTTCCTTTTTAAGAGTTCCAATCTCGTCTGCGATGTTCATTCGCTTTCCTAAAATTTCGGTGAGTTTATGATCTATCACATCTATTCTGGTTCTAAGGTTTGCTATTTTATTTCTGTATTCTATAGCATCACCCTCTTCTACTCTAACACGTAAATCAACCGTTAACTTTTCTAAAACATTTGGTGTGATTTGTTGCTTTGCATCGCTCCAAGCATTGTCGGGATCGTTGTGGGTTTCAATCATTAATCCGTCAAAGTTTAAGTCTAAAGCTGTCTGACATAAATCAAAAATAATATCTCTACGTCCCGCAATATGCGAAGGGTCTAAAATTAGCGGTAAGTCTGGAAACTGATTTTGCAAATCGATGGGTATTTGCCACTCTGGATTATTACGGTACCTAGTTTTTTCGTAGGTTGAAAAACCACGATGAATCACTCCAAGCTTTTCAATATTAGAGGTATGTAAGCGTTCTACAGCACCCAACCATAGGGCCAAATCTGGGTTTACAGGGTTTTTTACCAATACAATTTTATCGGTTCCTTTTAATGCTTCCGCAATTTCCTGAACTATAAATGGAGACACCGTTGATCTTGCTCCAATCCATAAAACATCAACCTCATTTTTAAGAGCAAGTTCTACATGAGTAGGGTTGGCAACTTCGGTAGCAGTAAGCATCCCTGTTTCATCTTTGGCTTTTTTTAACCATTTTAATCCTATTTCTCCTACTCCTTCAAAATTACCTGGGCGTGTTCTTGGTTTCCAAATTCCTGCACGTAGTACAGTAGCATCTGTTTTTTTTAACTGGTGTGCGATGGTTAATACCTGCGCTTCAGATTCTGCACTACAAGGCCCTGCGATTACCAAAGGATGCGCCAATTCCATTTTATTCAGCCAAGTTCTAAGATTTTTGTTATTTTTCATTTACTAGATTATTAATTAATTGACTTGGTGTATTTTCCATATTCTGTTTATAAACTCCTATTACTTTCATTTCTTTTACCGCATTTTTCAACACTTTTATTACTTCCTGAAATAACTTATAATCTTTAAAAACCACATCTACAAAAAAGGCATATTGCCAAGGTTCCCCAATAATGGGTAGCGATTGGATTTTAGTCAGGCTAATATCAAAAGTACTAAACAATTGCAACACATTAGACAGGCTGCCAACTCTGTGGTCTAATTTAAATTTTATAGTGGCTTTATCAACTTGATTGGGCCGAATTTTAACCTTATTTCCCACTAATACAAATCGTGTTTGGTTCTCTTTATTATTCTGAATTCTACTGTCTAATATTTTTAATCCATACTTTTCTGCTACTTGTTTTCCGGCAATAGCAGCCACCCCCTTGAGGTTTTGTTCTTTTATTTTTTTTGCTTCGGAAGCAGTATCGGAACCTTCTATGATTTTAAAGTGTGGCGGAAATTTCTGTAAATAATTCTTACACTGAAGCAATGCTACAGGATGTGAATGAATCTCTAAAATATCATGAATAGTTTCAGATTCCAACGCCATGATGTACATCTGAATATTCAAGAAAACCTCATCAATAATTTCTAAATTGTTTGCATCTATCAAATTATAATTAGGCAATATAGATCCTGCAGTCGTGTTTTCTAAAGCAAGCACTCCATAATCTGCATTAAAATCATTAATCGCTTGGGTTACTTTTTCAAAAGAGTTACACATGATTAACTCAACCTTTTTATTTGGAAATAGTTTTTTCACCGCCATATCGTGAAAAGAACTTTCAATACCTTGAATTGCAATTTTTAGACTCATAATACTGTTTTTTTTAAGTTTCTAAAAGATCCCGAAATTCAGCGGGATTGGTTCAACTAATTACTTTAAACATTCTTGCTCATAGCAATAATTTTTAAAATAAAGTTTCATCAAAAAAAAAGTCCCGATAAATTTCGAGACTTTTAAATAATTAATATGTTAATTAACTACACAACAATCTCGTTTCTTTCTTTAAAAAAGAAAAACCAATAATTATTAAATGTACTTATTGTGTTCATTGTTCGTTTTATTGATGCTAAAGTAATTAAATATTAAAAACAACCTAATATTTTTTTACTTTTTAATTTTGTAATTTTGTTCTAAAGTAAACTATGTCGATTAAAGTAGAAAATATCACAAAAACATACGGCGATCAAAAAGCGCTAAACAATGTTTCTTTTCATATTAGAAAAGGAGAAATTGTTGGTTTTCTAGGCCCTAACGGAGCTGGAAAATCTACTATGATGAAAATCCTAACTACGTACATTAAGTCCTTTGAAGGCAATGCGTGGGTAAATGAGTTTTCTGTAACCGAAGAAAAATTGAATGTACAGCAAAGCATTGGATACCTTCCTGAACACAATCCCTTGTATTTAGACATGTATGTGAAGGAGTATTTAAGCTTTAATGCCGAAATATATAAAGTAGATAAAAACCAAGTTGAAAAAATTACAGAATTAACTGGCCTCACTCCTGAAGCTAACAAAAAAATTGAAGAACTTTCTAAAGGATATAGACAGCGTGTGGGATTAGCCAATGCATTATTACACAATCCAGACGTTTTAATTTTGGATGAGCCTACTACGGGTTTAGATCCAAATCAGTTAATTGAAATACGAGAACTAATAAAGTCTGTTGCTAAAGAAGGTGGGAAAACGGTGTTATTATCCACACATATTATGCAGGAGGTTGAAGCAATTTGCGATCGAGTGATTATAATTAATAAAGGAGCGATTGTTCATGATAAGAACATCAAAGATACTTTAGAAGATAAAAATTTAGAAACTCTTTTTGCAGAATTGACTAATCCTCAAAAATAAGCTTACCAGTATAAAACTCTTCCACTTCTACAATTGGAGGTCTGTTTTTTGAAATTACATCTCCAATTCCAACTATTTGACCACGTAACGATTCAAGAGGATTGACTATTATTTTATTTGTACTCCTATGAAAAACAAAAATTCCGTTTGCTTCTAGGTCTCCAGCTTCTATCCTAACATCACTATCAGAAACAGTAAATGTAGCCGAAAACACTTTCCCTTTTAAAAAAAATTTAGAAAGCCCATTTGCTTTTACTATTAAAGAATTGACTTTTAAATTATCAAAAATAAAGTCGCCATTAATATTATATTCCCCTACACCAGTAGGGTCATCAGAAACTAAGGTTAATTCATCAAATGCTATTTCTCCTTCGCCTCTAACTTCAACTCCAGATTTATTAATTATTGTTTTAAGATCTGGTACCGTTACAAATACCTTAGTAACATCATAATCTCTAACAAAATTACAGCTATTTCTATCACTTACTTTTAAAATACTATCTTCTACTCTTACAAAAACTTCATTTATTAAATTTTCTCCTGTTTGAATAACAATTTTTTGTGTTTCTCCTTGTGATATTATTAAACGAACCCTATTATAAATTTCAATATGTTTAAACTCGTCTACCTCATATTCTTGTTCAATAATATTTCCTGTTGCCTGAAAACAATCTGAACCAATTTCATAATTACAAGAAAGAACTCCTATTAAGCCAACTATTAATAATATTTTTTTCACTTTACTTTTTTTTTAAATTCTAACTCCAATTCCAAACTCTACCGATTCTGCTTTTGCCCAGTGTGCGTGTAATGTAATTGCTCCAAAAAAACGGTCTTTTAAAAAATATCTTTTTATCCCTAGCCTATTATAAATTCTATTTTCAAATTCATAAGGCCAATACACATAATAACCTAACTGCGAAACAAATGCAACTTTATTAAATCGAAATTCATGACCTAGAAAAACCCCTACTCTTTTGTAATCTTCATTTCCTGTTAATCCGTCTTCCGGAAAAGAAATATGTCTATAGTTAATTAACTCCTTTAAAAATGTTGAAAAAAACACATCTACACCAGCTTGTAATGTGCTTTTATAATTGATTCTTTTATCTACAAAAGTTGAAAAAGTAAACGAAGGGTATTGTCCTAATCCATTTACATCTGCTTCATTTACACCACCTCTTATAACCACATTGTATCTAAATCGTTCTTCGTAATTACTACTCTTCCATCTTCCAACAGGAATATAATATGGGAAATCTTGTTTGTCAAATCGGTAACTCATTCCAACATTAAAATACAGTGTATTAGTGCTACTGTTTGGTGCCTTAAAATTAGCATTAGAATAATGTATTATTCCAAAACCTGCATGTACCCCAAGTCCTTTATATATGTTTTCTTTTGAGTAATTAAACCTTAAAAAGGTGGAACTTAATAGTTGACTTCCATAAGCATTATTCTGAAAATTATTTTCTGGATCATAAGGATTGGTATTGTATGCAACCCCCTGCCCTACACCAAACACAAGGTTTCTATTTAAAAAATAGAAATTAAAATGGCTATACACTGAATAATTCTCACCTAGATATTGGTTTTTCATATCTTGGTATGCGAAAGTAAACCCCCAATCTGGGTAATTATAACGCCCCTCCCATTCATTAAACCCGTATGTTTTTCTATTATATGCAAACATATACCCTGTCGGGTGCCCAGTAATTAAATGAGAGATGTCTCTATTATGCTCAATAATAGCTCCATAGAAATAATCCGCTTCAAGTGAAAAATATTTTATTTCATTTTGCTGCGAAAATATAGAAGAAGTAACTAAAAGCAACGCTACTAATATTCTGTGCTTCATAGAGTTTTTGAAAGTTGCAAATATAGGTTAATCTTAAATAGTTTTACAATGAATGCCTTTTTGGTTTATCTTTGAGTTCTTAGACGGTAAATCCTAAGATCATTAACTTTTAATTAAAATTATGAAACGTATAAATCTACTTATTGTTACTTTTTTTTAATTCAATTTGCATATGGTCAAAATGATCCTAATACTAGTTTCCCAGAAAGTTATTTTGGAATTTACAGTGGTAACCTTATAATCCATTCAGAAAAAGGAATCAAGAACTATCCTATGGAATTCCATTTGCTACCTACAGATTCTATTGGAGTACATAGCTATACAATTGTCTACGGAAAAGATGAAGATCGACAGGAAAGAAAATATACCTTAAAAGAAATTGACAAAAATATAGGGTATTATATTTTAGATGAAAACAACGGAATTCTACTAGATTGCAAAATAATTGAAAATAATATGTGTTTTTTATTTGAAGTAATGGATAGCTTCCTAACCACATTTGTAACTTTCAATGATGACCTCCTTATCTTTGAAATTGTAGTCACCAACACTAAATCTAAGAAAACAAGTGGCGGCACTGATGAAGGTACTCCTGAAATTTTTTCATACCCAATTAGCATCGTTCAAAAAGCTGTTTTAATTAAACAATAAGACCCCTTTTATTTTTCTGAAAAAGTGTACATTTGTAATCTAATTTAGAGGAAAGATTTGACTGATTGCAACCTCTTTTACTGAACTATTTTCAGTAAATACAAATGCTAAAGGCAGTTTAAACCATAAACCTAACGGTTTGTAATTCTTCCAAGCAGTTTCCGTCAAATTATACTATATTTAAACAAAAAACATGGCATATTTATTTACATCAGAAAGTGTTTCTGAAGGGCATCCAGATAAAGTAGCAGATCAAATTAGTGACTCATTAGTGGATCATTTTTTAGCTTTCGACCCACAATCTAAAGTAGCATGTGAAACGATGGTTACTACAGGGCAAGTGGTGTTGGCAGGTGAGGTGAAAAGTGACACTTACCTTGACGTTCAAAAAATTGCGCGTGATGTTATTAATAAAATTGGGTATACCAAAAGTGAATATATGTTTGACGGAAATTCTTGTGGTGTTTTTTCTGCCATACACGAACAATCACCAGATATTAATCAAGGAGTTGAAAGAGAAGACAAAGAGAACCAAGGTGCGGGAGATCAAGGAATGATGTTTGGTTATGCTTCTGATGAAACGGAGAACTATATGCCCTTAGCTTTAGATTTAAGTCATCGTATTTTAATTGAATTGGCTGAAATTAGAAGAGAAAATACCGACATTACTTATTTGCGCCCTGATGCTAAAAGTCAAGTAACAATTGAATATAGTGACGACAACAAACCACAACGCATAGACACTATTGTAATTTCTACGCAACATGATGATTTTATTAAAGGAGATGACAAAGAAAAAGCAGATGAAGAAATGCTTTCGAAAATTAAATCTGATTTAATTTCTGTTCTAATTCCACGAATGATTGCTAAATTACCTACAAAGATTCAATCGTTATTTAATGATGATATTAAATACCACATAAACCCAACAGGGACTTTTGTAATTGGAGGCCCTCATGGAGATACCGGACTTACAGGGAGGAAAATTATTGTTGATACTTACGGTGGTAAAGGAGCTCACGGTGGTGGTGCTTTTAGTGGAAAAGACCCTAGTAAAGTAGATCGATCTGGCGCTTATGCAACACGACACATTGCTAAAAATTTAGTGGCAGCAGGACTTTGTAGAGAAGTATTGGTGCAAGTAAGTTATGCTATAGGTGTCGCAAAACCAACAAGTATCCACGTAGATACTTACGGGACTTCAAATATTAGTATGACAGATGGAGAAATAAGTAACGTGGTTGATAATTTATTCGAGATGCGGCCATATTTTATTGAGCAACGTTTAAAATTACGAAACCCTATCTACTTAGAATCTGCTTCTTACGGTCATATGGGTAGAAATTCAGAAGTAAAAACGTTAACTTTTGTCTCAGGTGACGGGAAAGAAGTAACTAAAGAAGTAGAAACTTTTACCTGGGAAAAATTGGATTATGTAGATAAGGTGAAAGCTGCTTTTGGGCTTTAATTCTATTGCTTCACTAAATTGGCAGAAGCCACTTGTTTTTTCCCTTGGAAGAAATAAACACCTATAATATTTTCTTTTTCTTTTTCAATTAAGATTCTAGTTCCTGGTCTGCAATTACTTTGCCCCTTGGTGATCTTTTCATTAAAGAAAATTTGAGTTTTATTCTCTTGATCAAAATACCAAGAACCACTACACGGAAAATTTGTATAGCTTATTTTAATATCGTCTTTGTTATTATATTCTAATACAACATGCCATGTGTCATTGTTGTTTTGATATCCTTTTCCTTCCCATTTTCCTGGCAACCAATCTTTATATAACG
>JAUVAS010000066.1 GCA_030591585.1 Flavobacterium sp.
AAACATTCTTACGTTAGTTTCTTATGGTATGTTTGCAGATTACGATTTTAGAGAAAAATATTTGGCATCTGTATCTATTCGTTATGACGGTTCTTCAAATTTTGGTAAAGACAATCAATATGGAACGTTTTGGAGTGCTAGTGCAGGGTGGAATATTGCAAAAGAAGACTTTTTTAATGTTGATGTCATCAACGATTTAAAATTAAGAGCGTCTTATGGTACTACTGGTAATCGTGATGGGATATCTCGTTATGCTGCTCAAGATAATATTGCTTTTGGTTCTTATCCAGGAGGTTCTTCAACAGAGCCTTCTAATATTGGAAATCCAGATTTAAAATGGGAAACGACTACAACCACGAATATTGGATTAGAATTTAACTTATTTAATAGAAGATTAAGAGGTGTTGCAGATTATTTCATAAGAAGAACTGAGGATCTTTTGTTTGCTATTCCAACAGCAGATGAATCTGGAACTGGTTCAGTTTTTGGTAACCTTGGAGAAATTGAAAATAAAGGATTTGAATTTTCTTTACAAGGAGACATTATAAGAAACGAAGATTTTAAATGGACTGCGGGAGGAAATATATTCTTCCTTGATCATGAAATCATAGAATTGCCAGATGGAGAAGATGTAACGCCAAATGCTTTTAATATTTTGTATAGAGAAGGAGCACTAATTAACGAACATTATTTAGTTCGTTATGCAGGAGTAGATCCAAATAATGGTGCACCATTATATTATGGAGCAGATGGAGAAGTATATAGAGCAGATAAGCTTCCAGAAGGTGAAAATAGAGTTTTACAAGGAAAATCTACAGTAGCTGATATAGAAGGTGGTTTCTTTTCAGATATATCTTATAAAGGATTTGGTTTAAGAGCAGACTTTGTATTTAAATCGGGAAACTGGATTAATAATTTTGTACGTTCCAATATGGTTTCAGACGGTGTTAATATAGACGACAATCAAGCTGTAGATGCATTTAATTACTGGCAACAACCTGGAGACACGAATGTGCATCCTAGTCCAATTTATCAAGATGAAATTTTAGCTGTAAATTCTGATAGATTCTTGGAAAAAGGAGATTATATTAGAATGAGAAACATTACATTCTCTTATACTTTCCCAAGTAGATACCTTGATAAGGAGCCACTTTCTACATTAAGAATTTATGTGCAGGGACAAAACTTGTTGACATTCACAGAATTTTATGGAGATCCTGAAGTTGGAATCTCTTCGGGCGAAACCATTAATTTTGCAAATACTGTTGCTCCAGGAGAGGCAACACTTTATAGCTATCCAAACACAAAATCTGTTCAATTAGGTATAGATTTAAGTTTCTAATAAAAAAATAAGAACGATGAAAAAAAATATAAAATTTATTACAATCATAGTTTTCTTTATAGGGTTATTTGTATCCTGTAATGATGAATTAGATCAATTACCATTTGACGAATTTTCAACAGATGATGCATTTACTACTGCTCAAGATTTTGAAAATGGTTTACGTGGTGTATATTCCACTCTTTTAAGAGGAGGATTATATGGAGACAATATATTGAGTGTGCCAGATGTATTGTCAGATAATGTAACATTATCTCAAGGAGGACGTTTTACAAAACGAATTTTACACGATTATGAATACAATGCAAACCAAGCTTTACGAAGTACTTATGTAGCGGGTTATGAACTTATATTTAGAGCAAATCAAGTTCTGTTTTATGTTGAAGATTTTGAAGGTGAAAGTAAAGACAATATTATTGCCGAAGCAAAAGCTTTACGAGCCTTTGCACATTTTAATATGGTTACTATATTTGGTAAAATACCAACACAAGCTAGTGATGCTAATTCAAGTCTTGGAGTTGCCTATGTGGTAGAAGCAGATCCAAATATTGAGCCTCTTAGACTTACAGTAGGAGAGTCTTATAATATGATCATCGATGATCTTGAAGATGCTAAATCTAAAATAAACCAGACGAACCCAGTAGGAAGAATGGGAATAGATGCGGTAAATATTTTATTGTCTAGAGTTTATTTATATATGGGGCAATGGCAAAATGCAGTTGACGCTGCGAATGCTGTAAGTGGTAATGTAGCATCAAGAGATAATATTGTAGGTGTTTGGGAAGATACAAGCCAAGATGGATTGGTTTTTTATATTCCAAATGCAGACCCTATACTTGGTAATAGTATCGGAGTTACTTGGAGTCAAGGTAGTATGACAGCTTTAATTCCTGAATATGTTACATCATTTCAATTATTTAATTTATTTGATGATGATGATATAAGAAAAGAAGCATACACTTTTGCAGGAGCTAGTGGGCCAAACCAATATAACGGAATCAAAAAGCTATTTGGAAGACCAGATCAAGCGAATGGAGAAGTAGATTATAAGATTTTGAGAGTAGCCGAAGCTTTTATGAATAAAGCTGAAGCGCATTTTAATTTAGGAAATGAAACTGCTGCAATACAAGCTTTAGATCAAATAAGAACAAATAGATATACAGCACCTCCAAGTGGTGAAACAGGAAATGCACTTAGAGATGCCATTCGTTTAGAACGTAGATTAGAATTTGCTTTCGAATACCAACGCTTTTTCGATTTAAAAAGATGGGGACTTTCTATAAGTAGAACAATTGCAGGAGATCAAGCAGATGGATCTGGAACTCCATCAAATGTGTTGAGTTTACCTGTTGGAAGTAATAAATTTCAGCTTCCTATGGATCAAGAATCTTTAGATAGAAATTCTAATTTACAGCAGAATCCAGGCTACTAATTTTTAAATTAAAACTTATGAAAAAAATACATATAATATTCACGTTATTTTTAGCCGTAATACTGGCAACTTCTTGCTCCACATCTTATAATGATATAGATGATAATCATAGTGATTTAATAGGCTTTACATTGTCAGTTAATCTAGAATTACCATTATCTTCAAATAATCCAGAAATAAATTTTCCATTACCTTATTTTGTTTCGAATGCAACTTCATCAGAACGAACATTTCGAGTAGTAGTTGTGGAAGAGGAAACAGAATTAGCTGAAGAAAGTTATTCATTTGATGCAGAAGTAATTATTCCTGCTAATGAACGTTCAGGAACGTTAATATTCACGGCATTAAACATTTCACTTACAAATGAATATGTACCTTTAGTATTGGCTTTTGAGCCAACTTCTGAAATTTCTTCTGGAAACAGAATGTATATATTTTTGAAAACAAATGATTAATATTAATTTGCTATAGAAATATTAATAATTTAGTAGTATAATAATTAAATTGTAATAGGTCGTTTAGAAAACTCTAAACGACCTATTTTTATTAATTTCTCTATGTAAATACAAGATTTTAAATAAAAAACAACAAAGTAACTTTTCTTCGGCTATAGTTAAAGATTATGGGAATTACCCATAGTAAACAACTTTTAATATTTCTTTACTACTGCAAACAATAAGAAAGCTTAAAAAAATATTTAAAAGATTCTTGATTTTTTGTTTCATCATAGAATAAAAGTTGTTTTGTTAAGGATAAACTTTTTAATTGTTTTAAGCTTTTATTGATTGCTTTTCAGCTAATTATAAAGCTGCAATGATTTTATAATATAAGTTTTGGTTAATATTTAGTGCACGGAGGCTTCTTGAAAAGGAAGCCTCCGTTTTATTAATACTTTTTTTAAATGGTATTTTTTAGCTGTTTTTTAAATACGTTTTTTAAATTAGCAATTAAAATATTCAGATTGGCATTAGCAGATTACACCAAAGAATTTAACTACAATATAAAACTCGCAACACCTGTAATATTGGGTATGTTAGGGCATACTATGGTGGCGTTTGTAGATAATATTATGGTGGGGCAATTAGGTACTGCAGAGCTAGCTGCTGTCTCGCTTGCTAATAGTTTTATGTTTATTGGCATGTCGTTGGGTATTGGCTTTTCTACAGCGATTACTCCTCTAATTGCTGAAGCTGATGGTGAAGGAAATTTTGAAGCAGGAAAATCTACCTTTAAACACGGCTTGTTTTTATGTACAGTTTTAGGAATTGTTTTGTTTTTAGGCGTATTTACAGCAGAACCATTGCTTTATTTAATGAAACAGCCCCCAGAGGTTGTTGAACTTGCCATACCGTATTTAAATTTAGTTGCTGCTTCTTTAATTCCGTTGATTGTTTTTCAGGCTTTTAAACAATTTAGTGATGGGATGTCGATGACCAAATACCCGATGTATGCTACTTTAGTAGCGAATTTGGTGAATGTGGTTTTAAATTATGTATTCATTTTCGGGAAGTTTGGGTTTCCAGAATTAGGCATTGTGGGTGCAGCAATCGGAACCTTGGTTTCAAGAGTGATTATGGTATTTTATTTATGGTATATGTTGTCGCAACAGCAAAAATCTAGGGAGTTTGTGTTGCACATTAAAATATTCGAGTTGTCTAAAAAAATGATTAATAAGCTATTTAGTTTAGGATTCCCTTCAGCAATGCAAATGTTTTTTGAAGTTGCCATTTTTACGGCAGCTATTTGGCTTTCAGGAATTCTTGGAAAAAACCCTCAAGCAGCAAATCAAATTGCATTAAACCTCTCCTCTATGACATTTATGGTTGCTATAGGTTTAAGCGTTACTGCAATGGTGCGCCTAGGAAACCAAAAGGGATTAAAACGATTTAGAGAGCTTAGAAGAATTGCATTTTCCATATTTATGATCTCATTTCTATTTGCAGTTGTTTTTGCCATATTGTTTTTTGTTTTTAGAGAAAGTCTTCCAAAATTGTATTTAGATTTTGACGATCCTTTAAAATTTTCTGATAATTTTGAAGTAGTCCAAATCGCATCAAAATTATTGTTAATAGCTGCCGTTTTTCAAATTTCAGATACCATTCAAGTAGTGGCACTTGGCGCATTACGAGGTATGCAAGATGTAAAAATACCAACCTTTATTACTTTTATTGCTTATTGGGTGATTGGTTTCCCTATATCGTTTTACCTTAGTTTATATACCGATTATAAAAGTTCAGGAATTTGGTTAGGCTTACTTGCAGGACTGACCTCTTCCGGAATTATGTTGTTTATTAGGTTTAATTACCTTTCTAAAAAATTAATAGCAGAAAATGATCTCGCCACTAATTAAATTATATTTTGAAAAAATCACTTCCATTATTACTGTTTATAAGTGTTTGCATCATTGATTTTTTAGGTATCTATTTTAAAAATCAAACACTTATTTATGTAGCTAAACCCTTGATAATAGTTTCATTGTTTTGGTATTATTCAGTACATACTAAAACATTGAATAAGCTATTTGTTGCCGGCCTGTTTTTTAGTTTTTTAGGAGATGTGTTTTTACTAGGAAAAGGAGAATTATATTTCATAGTAGGTTTGGGTTTCTTTTTAGCAGCACATGTTTTTTACATTATCATGGTTTTAAAACATATAGCTAAAGTAAAGATGAATCAATTGCTAATAGCTTCAATTCCATATTTAATGATCTTCCTATTGCTTTTAAATCTTTTATACGAAAGCCTAGGAACCATGAAAATACCCGTGATTGCTTATGCAATGACTATTTCAGTTTTTGGAACAATTTCCTTGTTATTATTCCTTCAAAAGAAAACAAAAACAAATTTATTATTGGTTATTGGAGTGCTTGTTTTTATCACTTCAGATTCAATATTGGCCATCAATTTATTTCATAAACCACAACCATTTTATCCTTTACTAATTATGGTGACTTATGTTTTGGCTCAGTTTTTAATTTGTAAATTTGTCCTGAAACAAAAAACAACATCATGACACTTCCAAAATTTATTTTAGGGGATAATACTGATTTTCCTGAAGCTATATTTGTAATTCATACAGAATTTCCTCGTTTTATAATTAATCTTCAAGACGATGAAGTGGATTGGTTAGAAGAATTTGATAATGAAGATCAAAAAGAATTAGAGTCTGAAATGGAAACTGCCATAAATGAAGCCAGTGATTTCTACGATAGAGAAGTAGCACGTTACGAAGATGATTGAGGAACTTTTAAAATATGACACAGAGCTTTTTCTATTCCTGAATAATTTAGGAAGCGAACCTTGGGATTTACTTTGGCAAGTGATTACTAATAAACTAACATTTATTCCGCTGTATGCTTTTATGTTATTTCTAGTTTATAAAAACTACGGACTTAAAGGAATGTTTGTTATTATGTTTTCAGCAGCTTTAATGATCACTTTTGCAGACCAATTGGCAAATTTATTTAAACATGGTTTTCAAAGACCTCGCCCATGTAGAGAAGAAGACCTTCAAGGTCTAATGCGATTTGTGGCAGAGCGATGTGGGAGGTATGGTTTCTTTTCTGGGCACTCAGTAAATTCAATGGCAACCGCTGTTTTTATAGGCTTAATTTTAAAAAGAAGTTATTATTATTTAATATTTATCTTACTTTTTTGGGCATTTATTGTGGGTTATAGCCGTATTTATGTAGGAGTACATTACCCATTAGATGTGGTGACAGGGTTCTTTTTTGGAGGGTTAATAGGTTGGATGTTTTATAGGCTTCAATTAATTTTGCAAAGAAGATTTGTTGCTAATTAAATATAAATCTCTACATAACCTTTTACGATACAAACTGTTTTTTTTATTGACTAAATTTATATCATAACGAGTAATTTTTTTAATAGAATAGTCCTTAAAATCTTGAAAAAATAGTTCTTGATATTTATCATAAACTAAAACTCCATAACTACTTTCAGATGGAAAATTTAATTCGTTATTTTTTTTAATAATTTTTATAGGGTTGCCATACTCCAAAATTAACTTTGGAGCCATGGTGCTGTACCCGTAAATTTTATTGTTAGTTTTTGTTTGCCAGACAATTAGGTTTTGTAAATTTTTATAATCTGGGTTTACTGAAATGGATTTAACTAGTGGCATTCCGAAGAAAATAATAGCAACAATAAAAGAGACTGTAAGGTAAAATACTCTTTCTATGTTTTTCTGAATAAGAAACCAGATAATTAAAAAACCAATACTAAAAAGTGATACTGAGAGTAATATAAACCAAATCCAATTTTCGGAAAGTGAATCTTTAAAAAACAGAAAACCTACAATTGGAAAAACAAGCCCGATAGTTGCAATTAATCCAAAATTAAAATACACCGGAATGGTTTCTCTTTTGTCTCTTAAATCTTTAAAAACCCTGAATAAGTATTCTATATAAAACCCTGTATTTAAAGCTAAAGGAATGAGAACAGGAAGTAAATATCTTGATTTTTTTTCAGGAATAATTGAAAGTAATACAACAGAAATCATCGTCCATAAAAAAGTGAATAGATAAGCTTTCTTATTAAAAACTTTGTTTTTTAAATATGGATATAGTAGACCAATAAAAGCTGGGATTGTCCATATACCACTTTGTGTAAAAAAGCTCCAATAATAATAAAATGGGCGTACATTATAACCTGTCCAGTTAGAAGTTTCTTTTTTTGTAATAGCTAATACAGTCTCAGGGTCAAATGTATAAGTATACCAATGCCACCACCCCGAAAGTAATGACCCTACTACAAAAAATAAGAGTAATGGGGTTATTCTAGGTTTAATATTTTTGAATTTATAAACGACTCCTAGAGAAATTAAAAAGGGAATTAATAAAGTATATAACGAAACAGGTCCTTTACTCATAAAAGACAATCCGAAAAATAATGCAGCAATAAAGGCTCTCTGATATTTTTTTTCTTCCGAGGTAAAAAACAGAAATAATTGATAGATAGACACCATCATAAACCCGTGGGTAAAGATGTCCCATTGTCCATTACGTCCTGCAAAAATCACATAAAAAGACGTAGATAAAATCAGAGAACTAATAAATGCATACAATTTATTTTGGGTGAACTTAATTGCCAGTTTAAATGAAAATAGCACTAAAACAATAGTTATCAGTGCTGCAGGAAGCCGTAGTGCAAATAAATTTTTAAGTCCAAAAGCCATAGCTGAAAAAGCTGTTAACCAAGTTGGTAATGGTGGTTTTTGATAGCGAGGCTCTGCGTTTAATGTAGTAAGTATCCAGTTGCCATCTTGTATCATTTCTCGTGCAGTAATAAAATTACGAGCTTCCATGATGTTTACATATAAAGCATCCAAATTCACAAAAAAGATGGCAATACAAGTGATTATTAGCAATAAAATATAGTTATTTTTAATTGGCTTCATCCCCTTGTTTTTTCCAGATAAATATATTTCGCATATAAATTATTAATCCGGCTCCATGACCAACTAAAAGTACAGGATCTTCTCTAAAAATAGCATAAGCTAATATTAAGGAAGCTCCTAAAACACTCAATCTCCAGAATCCTATAGGAAGTTGTGAAGTTTTTGTTTTTTCAGAATATATCCATTGATAAATAAAACGAAAAGTAAATAAGACTTGCGAAACAATTCCCAATATAAAAAGCCAGGTTGGTATGTTTTCGTTTTTTAATAATTTATTTAAATCGTATTCTCCATTATTGAAAGCATATACTACAATTAAGGCAGGAAATATTAGTAAGAAACTTCGAAGCCATTTGGGTGATTTTTGCCATTCGCCTTGCAATTGTAAATTTCTAATATAGATAAAATAGGTTAATGTTTGCCCTAACATAATCGCGAAATCTTCTCGTAAATAACCATAAACAAACAGTAGAAAAGAGGCTAATAAACTTAATTTCCAAAAAATGGTGGGGGTAACTACTTTCTTATTTTTTTCTGAAACAATCCATTGAATAAATAACCTTCCAGAAAACAAAATTTGGGCTAAAAAGCCTATACTATAAATAATCCAGTCTTTCACCCTTTGTTTTTTACTTCATAATTAATATATTTTTTCCTCATCCAGAGGTAAGCAAAGCAATCTATTAATGGACCAATCAACCTATTCCATAATCCAAATTTAGCAGTTCCTGCAATGCGAGGAAAATGCTGAATAGGTACCTGAATAATTTTTCTGTTTTGCAATAAAATCATTGCAGGTAAAAAACGGTGTAAACCATTAAACATAGGGATTTTCTTGGCATATTCGGTTTTAATAACTTTTAAAGGGCATCCAGTATCATCCATTCCGTCATGAGTAAAAGCACGCCGAATTCCGTTGGCAATTGTTGAAGACATATTTTTCACAAACGAATCTTTACGGTTGGAACGTACACCCGTTACCAAGTCGTAGTCACCAATTTTATCTAAAAGTAAATTAAAATCTTGAGGTGTAGTTTGTAAATCGGAATCAATATAACCCACTAATGGAGTATCTACATAATCAAAACCAGCTTTTATAGCAGCACTTAAACCTTTGTTTTCTTTAAAATTAATAAAATGAAAAGCCTCATTTCTAGAACAAATATCTTCAATTAATTGTTGACTGTTGTCTTTTGAACCGTCATTTACAAACAAAATAGCAGTTTCTTTATTTGCAATTTCTATAAAAGAAAGTAATTCTGTTTCTACTCTTTCAAGATTATCTTCCTCATTATAAACAGGGAGTATAATTGTAAATTCTTGCATAAATAGTAGTCTTAAATATTCATTACAAAAGTAACCTCTTTTTTAATAAACTCTAAATTTTAAAAAGAACTATAAAAAAAGTTGGTATTTTTGTTGAAACGAAATAGTTTTTATGAAGGTTTTAATTACAGGAGCAGCTGGTTTTATTGGTTCACATACAGCAGAACGTTGCAAAGAAATGGGCTATGAAGTTCTAGGAGTGGATAATTATTCGCCCTATTATGATGTTTCGTTAAAAGAACTGAATGCTAAAACACTGTTAGAAAAGAATATTGAAGTTTTAAAGCTAGATCTTCGTACTGATGATTTGGTGGAGAGGTTGCCTAAGGATATTGATTATATCATTCACTTTTCTGGACATCCAGGAATTTCTGCGACTTCTTCGTTTGAAGATTACCTAACAAATAACTTTCTTGCAACACAGCGACTTTTAGACTGGATTGAAAAATTGGATAACAAACCTTATTTTATAAATATTGCAACTTCTTCTATTTATGGATTAGTAGCAACGCTTTCAGAGGATGAGGCGCCATTACCTGCTTCTTGGTATGGAGTTACCAAATTAGCAGCAGAGCAATTGGTATTGGCTTATACAAGAAGAAATATAATAAAAGGTACATCACTTAGATTGTACTCTGTATATGGTCCAAGAGAACGTCCAGATAAAATGTACACACGATTGATAGATTGTGGCTTAAATGACAAGGAATTTCCACTGTATGAAGGAAGTAAAAAACATTTAAGAAGTTTTACTTATGTACAAGATATTATCGACGGAATTGTAAGTGTTTTTGGAAAAGAAGACGAATGTAATGGGGAGATAATAAACCTTGGTACAGAAACTGAAAGCACTACTGCTGAAGGAATTGAAGCAGTAGAAGAAGTGTTGGGAATAACTATAAAAATGAATAATATTCCTGCTCGTCCAGGAGATCAATCTCGGACCAAAGCTAATATAGATAAAGCTAGAAGGTTGTTGGGTTACAATCCGCAAACTACTTTATTAGAAGGAGTGAAGGCACAAGTAAAGTGGTTTAAAGAGAGTTTTTAATTCACAATTACTGTCACACTGAGCTTGTCAAAGTGTTGATTCAGGATTTTTCTAATTGAATATTATCAAATTAATTTAAGTAATATTTCAGCAGCTTCAAAAGGAGTCGTTTTGTTCTCACTCAAGAGTTGCATTTGTTTTTCGAGTTCCAATTTTACATTTGGATGATTATAAAAGTCGCTTTTCAACGTACTTTCAATCGTCTGAAGTAACCAAAATTTATTCTGCTCTTTTCGTTTTTCTAGAAAATATCCATTCTCTTTTGTGATAGCTATATATTCAGAAATTAGTTCCCATATTTCAGCAATACCTTCGTTATTTAAAGCACTGCATGTAATTGTTTTCGGAATCCAATCGTTATCTTTATTTGGATAGAGGTGGAGTGCTCTGTTAAATTCAGTTTTGGCAAGCTTTGCTGCAGTTTTATTATTTCCGTCTGCTTTATTAATGACGATGCTATCTGCCATTTCCATAATACCACGTTTAATTCCTTGTAACTCATCTCCTGCTCCTGGGAGTTTCATTAGTAAAAAGAAATCGGTCATCGAATGTACAGCGGTTTCACTTTGACCAACTCCCACGGTTTCAATTAAAATAACATCGTATCCTGCAGCTTCACATAAAATGATAGCTTCCCGAGTTTTTCTTGCTACTCCACCTAGAGAATCTCCAGAAGCAGAGGGTCTAATAAAAGCATTGGGTTCTTTTACCAACTCTTCCATACGGGTTTTATCTCCTAAAATACTACCACCACTAATCGAGCTACTGGGGTCTATCGTTAATATAGCGACTTTATGATTTTTTTGAATAATGAGCAGACCAAATTGTTCAATAAAAGTGCTTTTCCCAACGCCAGGAACTCCAGTAATTCCAATACGGATAGATTTATTTGCCTGAGGTAAACAGGCATCAATAATTTCTTTGGCTTGTTGTTGATGTTTTGGTGAGGTGCTTTCAATAATAGTTATGGACCTACTTAAAGCAGTTTTATCACTAGTTAAAATGCCTTGAATTAACTTGGAAGAAGAGGGTGTTTTTTTACGTTTCTTTTTTAACTCTTCAGCAACAGAATTACTTAAAGAATTGGGTTGTTGTATTCCTTTCTTTTCTTCTAAAGCTGAATTCTTTTTCTTTTTCATCATGCTATTTTTCTTGTAATAAAACAGGAACAACTACTTGATCCCAAGCAATAATCATTAAAGTGTCATCTCCAATATCTGAAAACGAAATAGTGAAATCTTCCATTGTTGTTAAGCTTTTTGAAGAAGGAACACTTGTTGTAACAACATCAAATTCAGGTTCTCGCGATGCTGTTTGATCTGAAAATTTTACACCCCAACCATACATTTTAGAATTAAAAATAACCGTCCAATTAGTTTCTGTAGGGATAGTCCATAATGTATAAGTTCCCTTAGGGAGTGTTTGGTCTTTGAATTTTAAATCTTTATTGGTTGTAAACGTAGAGGCTTCATTAGCACCCGTTCTCCAGACTTCATTATAAGGAACTAACGCTCCAAAAATAGTTCTTTCATTCTTGCTAGGACTACAATAAAATACACTGAGTTCTAAATCATCATTTTCAAAAGTGATATGCTTTTCAGGGCTGTGTTTTTTGGTTTGGTTTTTCATAATAGGACCAATCACAAGTACAATTAGTAAGGATAAAACGATCAAGCTACCAATAACCCAAAGTAGAATGTTTAGAAATTTTTTCATTTTTATTATTTTAAAAGTTAAAGATACTTAATTTTTAGATGCACTTATCAGTCTTAATTCGCGTGTTTTAAATTTTATTTTACAACGTATTTATATTCTTAAATTATCAAAATTTTTAACCTTAGATTTGTAATAGGATTAAATTACTTATATATGTCAGGTTTTTTTGCGCTACTAGATGATATTGCTGCCTTAATGGACGATGTTGCTGTAATGGCAAAAGTGGCAACCAAAAAGACGGCAGGAATTTTGGGAGACGACTTGGCGGTAGGAGCAGAAAAAGCCTCAAGTTTTAGAGCTTCAAGAGAATTGCCAGTTATTTGGGCCATTACGAAAGGCTCCTTTTTAAACAAGTTGATTATTCTTCCATTTGTTTTTTTATTAAGTGCATTTTTACCACAAGCTATTGTTCCTGTTTTATTGATAGGAGGGGTTTATTTAAGTTTTGAAGGAGTTGAAAAAATTATTCACACATTCTTCCATAAGAATCATAAAACCATTGATTTCAGTAAAATCGAAACCGAAGAAGAATTACTAATTGTTGAGAAATCAAAAATAAAATCTGCTATTATAACCGATTTTATATTATCGCTTGAAATTATTATGATTGCTTTGGGAACCGTATCAGATTCTGAATTATTAATACAAATAATGGTAGTTACCATAGTAGCAATTATTGCAACAATAGGTGTTTATGGGTTGGTTGCATTAATGGTAAGAATGGACGATGCTGGCTTTGAACTTATTAAAATATCTGAAAGTAGAAAAGGAGTAACAAAAAAAATATTCTCTGGATTAGGAAATGCTTTGGTATGGATACTTCCAAAATTGATAAAGCTACTAGCTATTGTAGGAACCATTGCCATGTTATTGGTAGGAGGTGGATTATTTGTGCATAATATTCATCAAATACATGATTTTTTTCATGCAATTCCTAATATTATCACAGAGCTTATAGTGGGGTTACTAGTTGGTTTTATTGCTTTTGTTTTGCTAAAAACAGTTAACCTAATAAAAAGTTTTTTATTAAGTTAATAAGCATCCTCCTTTGGGTTTTCTCCATATTGATTTGCCTCTGGAATACTATCTGTTACTAAAAGATATAATAACCAAAATGCACCTATAAAAGGAACAACAAGAATTAATAACATCCAACCACTCTTTCCAACATCATGTAACCTTCTAATTAGAACGGCTAAATTTGGAATAATTACAATTAGCCCATAAATAGCGTATAAGGGGCCGTAGCCAAGACTACCCCATGCTATTCCAAACACATTATCTAAAACCATAGCGCCTACAGAAAACATAATATTATATAATACAAACATCCAATATTCTTTACGTCTTGCACGTCCATTAAAATCTCTGTAATTATTTATTACTTTTAAATACCAATCCATAATTTTATTTTTTTAAATAACTAATTCCAAAAAGCAAGTACTCTTTCAATCATCCAAAAAGAGGCTAATGATCCTATAGCATATGCGGGCACTTTCTTTATAAAAACAGGCCAGTCCTTTTTGAAAGATAATAATTTAATTATTGCCAAAACCACCAATACAAAAGCAATTTGCCCTATTTCAACACCCACATTAAAAAATGCTAAAGCAAATGGAATATCTTGTTGAGGTAATCCAATATTGGATAAGGCACCCGCAAACCCAAAGCCGTGGAGTAAACCAAACGTAAAGGCTACTAACCAAGGTTTTTTACTAGTTAAGGTTTGTTTGCCATTTATTAATTTAATGATCTCAATTGCAAGAAAAACGATACTCAACGCAATAACTGCTTCAACTGGCGCAGTAGGAAAGGTTACATAACCTAATGCTGCTAGACTCAAGGTAATACTATGTGCAATTGTAAATGCTGTGATGGTTTTTATTATTTTCCATCTTCCCATAGTGATCATAATTAATGCCAACACAAATAACAAATGATCAATGCCAAAAAGAATATGTTCTATACCTAATTTCGTATACGTTTTTATAACACTTATGGTTGTAGATTTACCTGGAATAACTCCAGCATCTTTATCAGGTTGCAACATAAAAGTTACTTTTTCACTATTTAGATAAGTGATATTAACCAGCACATCTATGAGTGTTTTATTAAGTCCTTCTATACGAAGTATATTTCCTTGTAACATTTCTTCGGAAGAAATTGTATAACTATAAATAACTGATCCTGGTATTTGATTTGGATTCTGAAGGATTTCTACAGTAAAGAAAGGAGGGAAGACAGGTTGGATTTTAGGAACAGCATCTCCCATACTGGGTACTTTCCAAAAAACTTCATAGCTGTTTTCTGAAGTTTGAACAATCTGCAAATAGGCAGGACGAACTTCATGAGACCATCCTTTGGTTGAAACCAAAAAGATAAACATAATAAGTAGAAGCCTTTTTATCATCATCCTAATTATTCAATTCC
>JAUVAS010000089.1 GCA_030591585.1 Flavobacterium sp.
AAAATTTTACCTTGTTCGTTGATAAATCTCATTAAAAAATCTGCGTCTTTGTAATCAACATATTTGATCCCAGATTTTTGAAACATACAATACTTTTTAGCTTTTGCAGTCTCTATATTTAAAGGAGTAAGATATCTAATCTCACCGTCTTTTTTTCCTTTTGCTTGTTGTTCTATAGATGCCATAGCTTATGCTGTTTTTTTGTTACGGTTTCTTCTTTTTTCTGCCCAAGCAATTGCATGCTTGTCTAAAGCAACTGTAAGATAACGCATAATACGCTCATCTCTTCTAAACTCTATTTCTAAAGTGTTGATTGCTTCACCATCTGTGGTATATTCAAATAAGTGATAAAAGCCACTTTTTTTGTGTTGAATTGCGTACGCTAATTTTTTTAGCCCCCAATTCTCTTTGGATATCATCTTAGCACCTTTAGAAACAAGAATATCTTCGTATTTCTTCACTGTTTCCTTTATCTGTTCTTCAGATAAAACGGGATTTAAGATGAAAACAGTTTCATAATGATTCATAAAAATCTATTTTAAAATTAATTTATTCTCTCAGCACCTCGCCAAGAGCGTGCAAAAATACTACTTTATTTATAATTTTCAAATACTATTTTTAAAGTTATTTTAAATCCTACAAATAAGGATAGAAAAAACCTTTTTTCTCGATTAAGTTAAAAAAACTTGCGTTTCATCGGTATTTTAACTATAATTGCTGTTAGAAAACCAACATTCGTGGACAAACTAATCCTAAATTGTGCTATCGTAGATGATTCAACCTTACAAAGACTTTCTATTGTTAGGTTAATTGACAATCACCCTTCTTTAAACCTTGTCGCAGAATACAATAATGCTATCGAAGCTAAAATGGGTTTAGTAACTACTGATATTGACCTCGTTTTTTTAGATATTGAAATGCCAATTTTATCTGGTTTTGATTTGCTAGATGATTTAACTGTAAAACCGCAAATAATTTTTGTTACAGGTAAAACTAAATATGCATTTAAAGCCTTTGATTATGATGCTGTAGATTATTTACGGAAACCCATTTCGAAAGATCGATTTTTAAATGCCGTACATAAAGCAATTACACTACATAAACTTAAAAACGATGATGGTTTTGACGAAGAGGACTTCATTTTTGTAAAAAGCAACTTAAAGAAACGTAAAGTTTTTCTTAACGAATTACGCTATATTGAAGCTCTTGGTGATTATGTAAGACTTGTTACTGAACATGACTCACTAGTAGTGCTTTCTACAATGAAAGCTTTTGAAGCTTTATTACCAACAGATCGGTTTTTAAGAATTCATAAATCTTATATTGTGAATCTTGATAAAGTGGAGCGTTATAATAGTAAGATGATTGAATTAGACAACCAACAACTACCTTTAAGTCGAAACAGAAAAGCTCAATTAATAGAAGCACTTACTGCTACTATGAATCGCTAGTAATTATCAACATCTATTAGTATTCTTACACTTGAAAATTCTTTTATAGAATTAAAACTTCTGTATATATTTTCTATAAACCCTTTTGTTTTTGCTAAGGATTGCTTCTTCGGAATTTTAATCGAGATATTAGTAATAAACAAATTACGTATTCTACCTACTGGAGGAACTTCTGGTCCCAATACGTTATTCTTTAATTTTATTTTTAAAGCTTCCCCAAACCAAACAGAAGCTTTTTGCATTTTCTGAAAATTTCGATCTTTAAAAGTAATTTTCACAATTCTAAAATGTGGTGGATATTTAAATTGATACCGATCCTCTAATTGTTGATGGTACATTTCCTTATAATTATTAGCACTTACTTGCTGAAGTATTTGATGGTATGGATTAAAAGTTTGTATCAATACTTTTCCTCTTTTTTTAGTTCGTCCTGCCCTACCTGCTACTTGTTGCAATAGTTGAAAACTTCGTTCGTGCGCCCTAAAATCGGGAAAATTAAGTAAGTTATCGGCACTCATCACTCCCACTAAACTTATATTTCTAAAATCCAATCCTTTGGCTAACATTTGGGTACCTACTAATATATCTATTTCATGATTTTCTAATGCTTCAATTATTTTAGCATGTCCGTGTTTGCGTTTGGTCGTATCTTGATCCATTCGAGCTATCGAATGCTTTGGGTATAATTCTTTTAATTCAGCCTCAATTTGTTCGGTTCCAAATCCTTTGTTGTCTAATGTATCACTTCCGCAGGCTTTACAAGAAACAAGCATCGGTTCACTAAATCCACAGTAATGACAGCGTAACTGATTTTTATATTGATGGTATGTCAAACTCACATCACAATTGAGACATTGTGGGGAAACTCCACAGGTAGTACACTCTACAACTGGAGAAAAACCGCGCCTGTTCTGAAACAATATTACCTGCTCCTTATTCTCTAAACATTCATTTATTTCTTCTAGCAATCGCTCGCTAAAATGCCCTGTCATTCTTTTTTTACGGTATTGTTCTTTAATATCTACTAATTCTATCTCTGGCATTAACACATTCCTAAAACGTTTTTTTAACGTAACCAATCCGTATTTTCCGTTTTCAGCATTGTAATAACTCTCTAAAGATGGTGTTGCTGAGCCCATCAATACTTTAGCAGTGTGCAATTTTGCTAAAACAATCGCACTGTCTCTACCGTGATACCTAGGGTTTGGACTGTATTGCTTAAATGAGGGTTCATGTTCTTCGTCCACAATAACCAACCCTAAATTAAAAAACGGCAAAAATAAAGAAGAGCGTGCACCTATAATTAACTGAGCTTTAGGCTTGTTTTCCAACACATTATTCCAAACTTCCACCCTTTCATTTACAGAATATTTAGAATGATACACCGATATTTTTTCACCAAAATACTGTTGTAATCTAGTTATTAACTGGGTGGTTAAAGCAATTTCAGGAAGCATATACAACACTTGTTTTCCTGCAGATAGTATTTCTTCAATTAACTGTACGTACACTTCTGTTTTTCCGCTGGAAGTTACTCCATATAATAAGGTGATATCTTTGGTTTCGAAGGAGGATTTTATTTTCTGAAATGCTTTTTCTTGATCCTCGGTAAGTGATTTTATTTCTGAAGACTCCTCACCTTCGTATTCTACTCTATCTTTCTGAATAAAATATTCTTCTAAAATATCTTTATCGATTAAGCTTTTAATAACCGCAGAAGTGGATTCACTTTTTTTCTGAAGCATCACAGAATCAATTGGTTTTTTTTCCTGTGCAGAAAGCATAAACAGCGTCATTAATACCTGGCGCTGTTTGGGTGCTCTTGTGAGGGAATCTAATAATTGTTTTAAATTTTCTTCTGAAGTATATTTTGGAGATAATTTAATATATCGTTTTAGTTTTGGGCTGTACTTTTCGTACACTTCTTCTTGTACACCTATAATCCCTCTTTCTAATAATTTTTGAATAACACTCACCACATTTTTTCTATCTAAAATAGATCGGATATCATTTATGTGTATTGATGATTGATATTGCAGTGCTTCATAAACCAAAAATTCATCATCGCTAAACTCAGATTCTTCTAGCTGCTCTTTTAAAAGTAAGGTAATTATCGTTTCGCTTTCTAATAAAAACGCATTGGGCAAAGCAGCACGCATCACTTCTCCCAATGTGCACATATAATAAGAAGCCATCCATTGCCAATGCTTCAGTTGTATTTCTGTAACGACAGGAGTTTCATCTAGAATTTGGTCTATAGATTTTGTTTCGTAACCAATAGGTGGATTTCTATGGACTTTAGATACAATTCCGGTGTAAATTTTTAACTTTCCAAAAGGAACAGCTACACGCATTCCTGGTTTCAGAAAAAGTGCTTCATCCTTATTCACATTATAAGTAAACAATTGTTTTAAAGGAATAGGAAGGATGACATCTATAAAATACAAGCTCAATTATTTTTTATTCCCTAGGGATTTTAATGTAGCATTTAATTCAAACCCAAGTAAAAGAATATTAGAATTTATCCAAATATACAGCATCAAAATTAATAAGGCGCCAATAGAACCATACAACTCATTATAATTTGAAAAGTTATTAATATATACCCCAAATAAGTATGTGGTTGCCATAAACAACAATGTTGTAACAATTGCTCCTAAAGAGAAAAACCGAATGCTTCTCCCTTCTTTTATACCAAAAAAATATAAGATTGCTATTACCAAATAAACAAACAGTACAAATATGACATACCGAATCGTAGTTACCCAATAAATGTTATCACTTATTAAACGTTCATCCTGTAAAGTTGCAATTAAGTATTCACTATACACAATTAAAAATATTGAAAAAAGAAGTAATAAGGCTAAAAATATTGAAACCAATAGTGCCACAAAATACTGCCTAATAACAGTTCGATTAATGGTTACGTGGTATGAATATTCAAAACCACTAAAAATTGCGTTGGTTCCATTAGTCATTAAAAATATCGCTAATAAAAAAACAAAAGAGAGTAACCCTCCTCTAGGGTTTTCTGCTATATCACGAATAATTGGTAAAAAGAATTCGGTGGTTTGTGGTGGTAATAAGTTTTCTATAAATCTAAACAAGTCTTCATGCTTAATGGGTAAATAAGGAATTAGATTTAGTAGAAATAAAATAAAAGGAAACAGTGCCATAAAAAAGCTAAAAGCGATAGAACCCGCTCTGGGTGAAAAAGTACCTTCAATTATTCCATATATATAGGTTTTTATTAGGTCGAATAAAGACAAACCTTCAAAACCCGGAAGTTTTATCCTCTTAGGAATGATTACCAAATATTTAAGTAAAGGAATTTTTAAAAGTGTCTCTTCTACCTTATCACTCATATCGCTTTCAAGCTTAAATCCATATTATACACCGAATGCGTTAAAGCTCCACTCGAAATAAAATCAACACCACATTCTGCATATTTCCGAAGAGTATCCAAGGTAATTCCACCACTAGACTCTGTTAAGCAAGTGTCCCCAATTAATGCTACAGCTTTTCGTGTATCTTCATAATTAAAGTTATCTATTAAAATTCTGTACACACAGTCTTCTTTTAGTATTTCTTCTATCTCTTGAAGGTTTCTAGCTTCCACAATTATCTTTAAATACAAATTATTGCTTTTTAAATAAGCTTTAGTTTGTTTGATTGCTTTATGAATTCCGCCACAAAAATCAATATGATTATCTTTTAACATCACCATATCGTACAATGCAAAACGATGGTTCTCTCCCCCTCCAATTTTAACTGCCCATTTTTCTAAAGCACGAATTCCAGGAGTGGTTTTTCGGGTGTCTAAAATTTTAGTTTTAGTTCCTTCTAACAGTTTTACATATTGGCTAGTCTTAGTCGCAATAGCGCTCATACGTTGCATCGCATTTAACACTAATCGTTCGCATTTTAATATAGACTGGGAGTTTCCTGAAACATAAAAACAAATATCTCCATCAGTTACTTTTTCACCATCTTTAATAAGTATCTCCATTTTTAAACCTGGGTCTACATATTCAAATACTTGCCTTGCAAAATCAATTCCTGCAATAATCCCTTGATCTTTTACTAACAATTTTGCTTTTCCTTGAGCATCATCAGGAATACAAGCAAGCGAGCTATAATCCCCTCCGCCAACATCTTCCCTAATAGCATTCGTTATAATAAGGTCAATTTCTTTATTAAACATTGCTTCTGAAATCATCTTAGTTAGTTTTATGCTAATTTACAAAAAGAAGATAGATTTTAGAATCTATCTGTAGGAAAGAAATTTTTGATGTTATTATAATTTAATCAAAAAAGTTAAGGTTTGAAATTGGGAGTATTGTTAAACTTTGTATTTTTGAGCCTAAACACCTTACTTAACTTAATAAGATCCCTGCCTTCGCAGGGAGTATCATGAAAATAAAACTCATTACCATTGGTAAAACAGATAACAAAAATCTTCAAGTTTTAATTGAAGAATACAGCAAACGTTTAGGTTTTTATGTGTCTTTTAAGTTTGAAGTTATTCCAGATATTAAAAACTCCAAAAACTTATCTGAAGCACAACAAAAACAAGCTGAAGGAAATGAAATTTTAAAACGTGTTATTAAACCTGACACCTTGATTTTACTTGACGAAAAAGGAAAAATGCATAGTTCGGTTCAGTTTTCACAATTTCTACAGAAGAAGATGAATAGCGGTCTTAAAACCTTAGTTTTTGTTATTGGAGGACCTTACGGGTTTAGTGATGACATTTACCAAAGAGCCAACGGAAAAGTATCATTATCATCCATGACTTTTTCACACCAAATGGTACGTCTATTTTTTATTGAACAATTATATAGAGGCTTTACTATCTTACGGAATGAACCTTATCATCATCGGTAAACAAAAAAAGAGGATTACTTTTCAGTAATCCTCTTTTAAAATTATCTCAAATCATACTATTTTTTCTTAGCAGAATGTGCTGACACAATCTTTTTAATAGAGACTCCCCTATTAGTTACTAATTTAATAAAGTAAATTTGATTACTTGTTCCTTCAAGATTTATACTAGAAGTACCTATGGTTCCTCTACTATAATAATTAGTATCAACTTTTTTAACTAACATTCCTCTAATATCAAATACTTCAATCGTGATATTAGTATCATAATCAAATGAATAGTCAAGATTTACAGTACCATCAAAAGGAACTGGGTATGCATTAAAGTTAACATTATTATCTGTAATAGGATCGCTTAAACAGTTTATAAGATTATCTGTCGATGTTTGCTCTCCTCCTTCATCATCTGAAATTGAACATCTACAAGCTTCTTCACAAACCACCGCATGTACAATAATATAGAAAGGTCCAGAAACATCTACATCAGATAATGTATAGTTAGTAACATAATCTAAAGCTCCTAAGTTAAAGTTATACTGTCCAGGTGCTACTGTTATTTGACCACTACTATCTAAAGGATATTTTTCACATCCAATATAAACATGAGCTTGGCTCATAACATAACCTAAGTCTAAAGTATACTCTACAGATACTTTTCCTGCAATATAATTAACATCAACACTTCCTACTAAAGCTCCATTAGTAATATCGCACTGAGCAGCTCCTGCGTATAAAGGCATTGTATATGACCCTTCTGTTGCAATATAGTTGGTCCAACCCCATTGACTGAATCCGTCTTCATTAAAACAAATGTCTGCGCCCTCTAATTTTCCGTAGGCTGTATTACAGTTTTCATACAAATCAAAATCTCTAGTTATCATAACAGTTTCAGTAGCTGAATTGCCACAGTCATCTTCTACATAGAAGGTGTAAACCGCTTCTTGATAACATTCAAAGTCTGTAACCACTGGTGCTCCTGAAGAAATAGTTCCACCTTCAGCACAATTGTCTGTCCAATCTGCAAATAATTCTGAAGGAAATTCATCATTACAAAGATCATCTGGATTTGGAAGGTTGGTTATTTCTGGATTAATAGTGTCCTCTACATTGTAAGTATATACCCAATCATGGTTGAATCCTACACAATCTTCATAGTTCCAAGTATAGGTAACAGTAGCAATACATACAATAGGATCTGGTGTAGTTACAACTATAGGACCTGTTGGTGCGATTAGTGACCCACAGTTATCATATACAACTGGTGGTACTGGCTCAAACACGTCATCTGGACATTGCGCGTCTGTACTCTCATCATCTGGCATAATAAAGTCTACATAAGTAATCGTAAACGTATATGTCCAATCATGAATGAATCCTGCACAATCAGTATATGTCCATACATAAGTTACATCTCCCTCACAAGATGGAGTAGCACTTACCTCTGGCCCTAC
>JAUVAS010000048.1 GCA_030591585.1 Flavobacterium sp.
GTGTCTGAAAAAAGAATCAAAGAAGTTGAAAAATTACTAAATTATAGACCTATTAGAAAATTTAATTATCTTAACCCTATTGAAAAACTAAAAAACCAATGTGTTGCACTTATGGGTTGAACTCAGCATATTTTTCTAAGGTAATTATTATTTTTATTTTTTATAAAAAAGGATTCGTATTAAATTGTAAATTAGCCATCATATTTATGCTTTCTATACTTATACCCACATATAATTACTCTGTTGTAAACTTGGTGAGACAATTACACAAGCAAGCCAAAGAATCCTCTATCCCTTTTGAAATAATTGTAGTTGATGATTGTTCTACTGACATAGCTATTTTTGATAAAAACAAAAAAATTAAAGAATTAGAATTTTGTGCGTTTCTAAAAAATAACGAAAATATTGGACGTACCGCTACTAGAAATTTATTAGCCAATAAAGCTAAATTTAATCAGTTATTATTTTTAGATGCAGATGTTTATCCTAAAAGTGATAGTTTTATTAAATTATTTTTATCTAATATGGATTCTTCAGAAATTATATTTGGCGGAATTTCCTATAAAAATGAAGAGCCTCCAAAAGAAGAAATACTTAGATGGAAATATGGAAAATCAAGAGAATCTCTTACAGTAAAGCAAAGAATTAAAAACCCTTATCGAACAATAAATTCAGGGTGTTTTTTAATTAATAAACCATTATTCTTAAAGATTAACAAAGAACTAGACATGCAGAAGTACGGTATGGACATATATTTTAAACAACTTTTACATAAATATCAATCAAAGGTAAATCATATAGATAATCCAGTATATCATTTAGGTTTAGAAACATCTAAAGTATTTATTAAGAAATCTCTTGAGGCAATTGAAACTATTTGTTATCTAGAAAAAAATCATCAATTAAACAATTCTTTGATTCCTCTTCAAAAATTTTATCAGAAACTTAGTATTTTAAAAATAGACACATTTTATTTGTTTATCCTAAATAAGTTGAAAATCAAAATAGAAAATAATTTAAATTCTTCAAGACCTAATTTGGTTTTATTTGACCTATATCGTTTAAATTATTATATTGAATTTAAATCAAAAAAAAGTGTCTAAATTCTCAGTAATTATACCTCTTTACAATAAGGAGAAAGATATTAAAAAGACCCTAGAAAGTGTTTTAATGCAAACTTTTTCAGAATTTGAAATTGTTATTGTAAATGATGGTTCTACAGACAAAAGTGAAGAAGTAGTAAAAGCTATTGATGACCCAAGAATAATTCTTTATTCTAAAGAAAATGAAGGTGTTTCAAAAGCAAGAAACTTTGGAGTAGAAAAAGCTACTTCTAACTTTGTAGTTTTTTTGGATGCTGATGACTATTGGTATCCTAATCATTTAAAGAATATTAGCTCACTAGTTATCAAGTTTCCAAATCATTTTTGGTATGCAACTGCGTATGAGAAAAAATTCCATGAGGATTTAACTTCACCTATGGTTTCACCTATTTTAAAATTTCCTGAAAATTGGCAAGGAGAAATTGAGAATTATTTTGAAAATAGCCTCATAGACTGTGTAGCTTGGACCTCAGCAGTTTGTATGAAAAAGTCTTTTTTTAATTTATTAAACGGATTTGATACAACTATAACACTTGGAGCAGGGGAAGACACAGACCTTTGGCTAAGAGCTGCATTAAAATATCGATTAGTTTTTTCGAATTCTATTTCCGCTAGACATAATTTAGACGGAACCAATAGAATATCTAATACCCCTACGCTTAAAAGAAAATATATGGATATTGATAAATATGAGGAAGAAGCAAAAAAAAACAATTATCTTAAAAAGTATCTAGATCTAAATCGATATTCGTTTGCAATACAATATAAATTGGCCGGTGACAAAGATTCTTTCAAAAAATATATTAAAAATTTAGACCTAAACAACTTAAATAAAAAACAACAATTTTTATTAAAACAAAATAAATTTGTTTTAAAAGTGCTAATATATTTTCAAGTATTAATAGGGAAATTTGGATTAAGGCTAAGTTCTTTTTAGTAATGTAAAATCATCATAATCTCTTATATAATCATGCTCATCATACTCATCGCTTACTAAAGACAAACAAACTGCTCCCGCAGAAAAATTTTCTAATTCTCGCCAAACTCCATTTGGTATTAACAACCCCTTATTAGGTCTATTTAAAGTAATTATTCTTCGGTTTTCACCATCATCTAAAACCACATCAAAACTACCGCTTAATGCAATTAAAAATTGTTGTAATTCTTTATGCGCATGCCCTCCCCTAGTAGAGTCACTAGGAATATCATACAAATAATAAACCCTTTTAATTTCAAAAGGAAGTATATTTTTTTCAATAACTGAAAGATTTCCCCTTCCATCAGGATCACTAATTTTCGGGATCTCTTGTAATTTTATAGTATCTAATTTACCGTAATTCATCTTGTAATAATTGATTCCATTTTAACGATATCCTCTTCATAGAGAATTCATTAACAGATAATTTTGCATTCTCTTTACAATGTTTATACAATGTTTGATTTGTGCACATTGTTTGAATCCCTTCAGCGAATAAAGGTACTTCTCTTTTTACAATTAATAAACCGTTTTCTTTATCATTTATTATTTCTGAAGGCCCAGATACAATATCAAGAGAAACTACAGGCGTTCCAAGAGAGAGGGATTCTACCAACACCATAGGAAACCCTTCAAACCTACTTGTTAGCGCAACAAATCTTGAATTAATTATATATGGAAATGGATTGCTAGTAAAAGGCAAAAAAAGTATGTGACTTGAACATCCTAATTTACTAGCCATTGTTTTCAATTTTTCTTTATCCTTCCCATCACCCAGAATTACCAAATGCATATTATTCTCCCAAACTTTAGAGAGGTGAAAAGATTTAATTAAAAAAGTGAAATCTTTAACAGAATCATCTATCCTTCCATAGGAAAGAATATAGTGCTTATTTTCTAATTCGACAGGGGGTTTAAAATTGTTTTCAGACCATAGAGGATTGAATGCATTATGAATTGTACTCGTATTTTTAATCCCTTCTTTTTTTAAAACCTCTTCCTTAATATATTTTGAAACCGAAATATTTGCCACGTTTTTATTACAAATTTTTGAATATTTTTTGGGGTTTTCAGTTACATACATTTTTTTATTAGAGCTATGAGTAACATAAATTCGTTTTATCCCTTTGTATACGTAAATATCATAAAACAGTTCTCTATAGTATTGGTTTTTTGTTCTATGATCTATAACAACATCAAAAGATTCTTTTACTAAAAATCTTCTCAACCTTTTAAACCTTTTAAACCTACTAAGATGCGTATCCTTCTCTTTTTTATATAACCCTAAATTAAAGAGTTTTCCTGCATAAGGAAAATTCACCTCATCGTTTAAAATTACTAGATGCACCTCATGACCTTTCTGTTGCAGCATTTGTGATAACATAGCGCAAGATCGCTCTGCTCCCCCACCTGCTAAAGAGATTGAAACCAAACAAATTTTATATCTTTTATCAGAATCTAACTGAGTCATTAATAATTGGTATTTTTGACACTAATAATATTCAAATATAGTACAATATGAAGATACTACTGGTAGGAGAATACAGTAGATTACATAATTCGTTAAAAGAAGGACTCATATCCCTAGGGCATCAAGTTTGTTTAATTTCTACTGGAGATTATTTTAAAAACTACCCTGCAGATATAAAGCTTATTAGAAAATATAATACAGGGTTTCTTAAAAAAATAAAAATAGGTATTTTTAAAATTTTTGGAATTGATATTACTTCGGAATCAATTAAAAATCAATTTTTTAAACAACAAGATAAATTAAAAGGTTTTGATGTAGTTCAACTTATTAATGAAAGCTCGTTTGGAGTGACTCCTAGCATTGAAATACAAATCATTTCATTTTTAAAACAACACAATAATAAACTTTTTTTATTATCCTGTGGTACAGATTATATCAGCGTTAATTATGCATTAGGCAATCAGTTATCTTATTCTATTCTTGATAATTATAAAAATGGAAAGAAAACAAAAGAATACTTTGATTTTGCTTTAAAGTATACTACTGCCCCCTTTAAGAAACTTCACAAATATATTTACAGTACAATTAATGGAGTAATTGCTTCAGATTTAGACTACCACATTCCTTTAAAAGGAAATTCTAAGTATCTAGGATTGATTCCTAATCCTGTCAACATTGACAAACTGCAATACAAGGAGTTACATATTGATGAGGAAATCTGCATTTTTTTAGGCATTAACAGAAACAGTTATTATGCAAAAGGAATTAATTATTTTGAAGAAGCACTAGAAATCATTAAAAAAAAATATGATGAAAAAATTCATATTGAAATAGTTGAAAATTTACCCTATTCTGAATATATAAATAAATACAACAATGCTCATATAATTCTAGACCAAGTACTTGCATACGACCAAGGCTATAACGCACTGGAAGCAATGGCAAAGGGGAAAGTTGTTTTTACTGGTGCCGAAAAAGAATTTGAAGACTATTATCATTTAAAAGGTGTTGTTGCCATCAATGCTTTGCCCGACACCCATGATATTGTAAAAAAATTAGAAGACCTTATTCTTAACCCTGAAAAAATTATTGAAATTGGGAATAATGCTAAAGCCTTTATTCAAAAACATCATCATTATAAAGTAATAGCCAAAAAGTATTTAGATACTTGGAAAAACACCTAGACAGTTTCTTTTTTATTGTTTTTACTAAAAAACCTATTGACTAAAAACAATACCACAAAAAAGTAAATTATATATCTAAATAAGTGTGCTATTACTACTCCTTCAACTCCATAAATACCACTTAAGTAATTGGCAAAAACATAAAAAAGAGCAAGGGATAAAATTTCTGTAAAAATAAAGTTCCGAACCATTTTTTTAGCAAAAAATTGATGCGCCAAAACCAATGATAATAGCCTCATAAAATCACCCAATAATTGCCATTTAAAAAGTGGTTCCATTGCTGTGTAATCTACAAATATATAATCTATAAATAATTGCCTTCCAAAATAGATAGTTAGCATACCTACCGCAAACATTGGTAATAAGGTTTTGTAAATTGTTGCTACTTCTTTAATAAAATCATTCTTTTCATAGATTCCTGAGAATTTTGGAATTACATAAAGAGTGAATATTGCACCCGAAAACACCATATAATTTTTTGAAAGAGTTGTCATTCCTGTCCAAACATCTGCTCCTGTACTTCCTATTTTAGATTCAATCATTCCTCTAATATCAGCTTCAAGAATATTTAACAAAATAGTAGAAACAAAAGACATCAACGAAAATGCCAGAAGACTTTTTGCCAAAGGGGCTTTAAATTCAATCTTTGAAAACTGAACATATTCTCGTAATACTTTAATAAAGATAAAAAGCATTACAATTACTTGAACTACTGGAATAATAGCAATAGCAACTAATACCCCTTCAAGATTATATTGATATAAAAACCAAAGGGTTAAACTAGCAGAAATCAAATACGCGAGTAATTCTATTTTTGCAAAGTCTTTATATTTCGATAAGCCGTTTACTACACCATTAAAAACTCTTTGCACTGCTATAAAAGGAGCTATTACAGCTACAATTTTTAGTATAAAACTATATTCAGTAGAATAGAAAAAATAATTACTAATTGGCTCTGAAAAGAAAAATAAGATTAAAAAAGTTGAGATACTTCCTATGACAGTAAAAACAAATGCCGTTGAGAATAATTTCTGAAGTTCTTCCTTATTTTCTTTATTTTCTGAAACATATTTTACAATACCATTAAAAATTCCTAATGAAGTAACAGAAGTAAGAATTTGCATCAAATTACGTAACGAGCCAACTTTTGCATAACCTCCACTTACAAGATTTTGTGTAAGCTCTCTTTGTATAAAAAACCCAATAAAGAGTCTTATTAAAATTACTCCAGCATTAAGTGAAGTCATTTTTAATAATAAATTTTTTTGTATAAATTTTGGAAGCTTCAATTAATATTTATTTAAAACTGAAATAACTTTACTAATATCCTTATCAGAAAGCACAGGACTCATTGGAATACTCACCACTTCTTCATGAATTTTTTCTGTTACGGGAAAATATAAGTCGTTAAATTCAAAAAGAGCCTCTTGTTTATGTGGTGGTATTGGATAATGAATTAAATTTCCAATCTCATTCTCCGTTAGGTACTTAGTAAATTCTTCTCTATCATTAACCCGAACCACAAATAAATGAAACACATGATTATCGCTTCCATCATAATTAGGAAGTATTATTTTTACGTTATTAATTTCAGAAATATACCTTTTAGCTATAGTCCTTCTTTTAGAATTGTCTTCATCTAACAAAGGAAGTTTCTTTCTTAAAAAAGCCGCTTGAATTTCATCTAAACGAGAATTAAACCCTAACACATCATTTACATATTTTGATGATGTACCATAATTACGAAGTTTCCTTATCACTGTAGCCAATTCTTCGTTATTGGTTGTTATTGCACCACCATCACCCAAAGCTCCCAGGTTTTTTGTTGGATAAAAACTAAACCCTGCTGCATCCCCAAGGTTTCCAGCTTTCTTTCCTTCTAAACTTGTTGCCCCGTGTGCTTGGGCGGCATCTTCTATTACAATGAGTTTGTGTTGTTTAGCAATTTTATTTATTTCATTCATAGTAGAAAGTTCTCCATATAAATGTACTGGCATAATTACCCTTGTTTTTGAAGTAATTAAAGTTGATAAATGCAGTAAATTAAAATTGAAATTTTCGGTATCCGATTCAACTAACACAGGAGTTAATCCTGCCTGTTTAATAGCTAATAGTGTAGCTATATAAGTATTTGAAGCTACTAGTACTTCATCTTTTTCTGAAAGCATTCCAAGGGCTTTATAGCCTTCTAAAGTTAATCGCAAAGCATCTAAGCCATTACCAACACCTATGCAATACTTTGTTCCGCAAAATTTAGCAAATTCATTTTCAAAAGCAGAAACATTTTCTCCTAAAATATAATACCCCGAATCTAAAAATGAATTAAAACTACTTTTAAAATCAGCTTCAAAACGTTGATTTATTTTATGAAGATCTAAAAAAGGTATCATGTTAAGTTAATTTCTAAGGTTTTATATGCAAATGTATCAATAACGTAATTATTTGCAATAAACGTACGTGCACCACATCCTTCTTTCCAAAAGATCAATCCTTTATTAAGAAGTTCGCCATTATTTTCACTAGATATATTAAAATCAAAATACTGCTTATCATCTCGATAATGATTGATTATAAAGTCATACAACAAATCTAAACTACCAAAAGTGTTTTTGTCTATATTTCCAGAAACATATTGAGGATGAATGGTTGTTTTGGTTAAAAAAACAGTAGTTCCTGCAACTATTTCATCATCTTTATAAACATTAATTTGATGAATATTTTCAGGAAAACGTGAAGCTAGAAGTTTAATTTCGGCTAATGAATGGACTGGGGAAGCTTTGTGTTTTGAAGAGAGATTAGGGATAAGAATTTTATTCCAAAATGAGGTAAAATCTCCATCTATTTTTACTTTTAAACCATTTCTAATTGCCTTATTTATTCCTTCTCTTCTGTTTTTTTGAAAACGCAGTTGGTGCTGATAATCAATTACCATTAACACATCACTCTTTACCAATTTGGCGTCCCCTTTAAACAAAAAATATTCTAATTCATCTGAAGGTAAACTATTATAAAAAGTTGGGATAACACGAATATCTAGCTTTTTAATTCCTTCAGAATAAAGAAACTCCAACATCTTTTTAAAAGCATCAAAAGAATAAAATAGCTTCGCACTATCTTGTAACACAAAACTTCCGTAGGTTAGCCCTTGATGAGAATAAACAGTATCCCCTTTACTATTTGCTGGAAGTAGCGCATACAATTTTTCATCTTTGTAAATTAGTAACGAAAAATCTTCAAAGCGATCATTATGATACTCCATAAACTCACGCTGAAATAAAAATGTAGCATTTTTAGCAGAAACAATAAATTGGTTCCATTCTTCTAAATAATTATTTGTATATCGCCTTACCGTAAACATTTACTGTTTTATAAATGTGATTTTTCCGTTATTATCTATATACTTATATATCCCTTTGGGTGCTTCTTTATTAATAACGACATAACTTCCATCTTCTTGTAAATTGGATAAGTAGCTTTCGTCTTCGCTTAAATAAGAAAAAAGAATTCGGAATACATTCACAGCCGTTTTAAATGAAGTATCGTATTCTGGCGCAATACCATTAGGCCAATGAATAGCCAGCGTACTAGTAAATATTGAATAGATAATATCTCTATCTTGGGTTTTTGTATAAATTTGATTGGTATATTCCATCCCTACAAAGCCACCATGGTCTGCCATAATAATTATTAGCGCATTGGGGTCTTTTTCTTTAATTACATCAACCATTTTATAAATCATATCATTAGCTCGACCAAGACTTTCTCCCCATAAAATTCGTTCTTTTTCTTTCCCTTCAGAAGCTGATTCTAAACCATGAATATGTCCAGGATTAAATATTTCAATAAAAAAGAATTTAGGCTGATTTACATCTGTTTCAATATAAGTGTTTAAAGGAGTTAAAATATCTTGTCTTTCGCCTAATCCTGTTCCTATATAGGAGATATCATCATAACTAAAATTACATTCATCATAACCCATTTTAGGTCTATTTAATAATAAGTACGGCATTTCAGCTAAAAAATGAGTTTTATAATTGTTGTTTTTAAATATATCTAAAACCGTATTTTTAGATATAAGTATATTTCTAGCATTAACCGCCTCACTAAAACTTAAACCCTTATTATAATGATGGTGTTTCATCATAAAAGTTGCACTATTCGAAGAAAGTGTAGAGGCATAATTACTTCGGAAATCATTATAATACTTAAAATTATTTTTATTTAAATAGGTTTCAAACTCACTATAATCAATATTATAATACCCTTTTTTTAATTCTGAAAAATTCGCATAACCGTCTGGTTGAATAAAATAAACATTAGGGGTCTTTTTAAAAATAACTTCTGCTATATTATCGGGTTGAATCATCCACTCCTCAGAATAATTTAGTTGTCTTATAACTGTTGGAATTAACGTAAACAATCCAATCAATACTAAGATGTACTGTATTACGATAAGCTTTTTTAAATGTTTATATAAAAATAGCGCAAACAATCCTGCTATAATTAATATCCCTAGCGATATTTTTTTCTGAACCCCCGCATAAAGACACACTTTAAGTAAAAAAAGAAAAACGAATACATTTAAAAAAGGAAGAACAAATTTTTGCCATTTACTAAACAAAGGAAGGGTAGACAGTTTATGTGCAATAGAAAAAGTTACAATAGGAACTGTTAAAAATACAATAGCAAAATACGCAACATGCGACCAAGTATTAATTAATGTATAATTATTGGTAAAATAAAACAACACAGGATACAGTCCAGCAGCAACAGCAGTTACAACGGGATATTGTTTATTGTTAGAGAGAAACTTACCTAAAAAGGATTGTTGTTTTTTAACTGACATACTTTTTGTTTTTAAACAAATACATCACCCGCTTTGTGCCAGCTACTTCTTCTTTTTTCACCAATTCAAAATAATTAGAATACCCTTTTTCAAACTCTAATTGATTATAAAAATCAAAATGATTGATAAACTCTCGCTTTCTTACCAGTAAAGATTCTACCCAAGAATCTTCTCTAGTTGGGAATTCAATAATTAAATTTTTAGAAAATTTAGAAAAGAACTCTGCAGATTTTATAAATGGCACATTACCTGAAAGTGTTATATGGTGTATCAATGCTAAAGCCATAGTAATATCTGGAGCATATTCTTTTAATCTTTGTATTAACGAGCTTCTTTCTGTATTGTTAAAACCAATTCCAGGGGCTGGTTGTAAAACGTCACAGACAAAAGGAAGCATATTTTCTTCCTTGTTTTCTAGTAATTGTTTAAAATTATAATCTACCGCATTACGGTCAATATCTGTTACAATAATGTCTTTTACAATGTCTTGTACCGTTCTGGCAAAAGTACCGTCATTACCTCCAATATCTATTAATCTTTCCGCTTCTAGAGATTTAACCCAATCTCTAATTAGATCTTTTTTGGTTTTAAAAGCACCTTCGTTATAGTTTGTTTTGGTATAATAATTTCCCCATTCACTCGATTCCTTCAAACTAAGTTTACTAATATAATTATATAAACTGCTAATGATGTTTTCTTGAGATTTTTTAGAGAGTTTAGCAATTTTTGTTTCTGCTTTATAATCTTCGCTATGCTTATTCTCCATCTTGGCAAGCAAGTGAATGTTAGGATATAAAACCGAGCTTAACTTTGTTTTAGCAGGTAACATAGAAGAAATTAGATGCACTGGAATTCCGTCAATATATGCTTGTAACATATTAAAAACATCTGCTCCATGATATTTAGCTAAAACCAAAGGCCCAAAAAAGTGAGTAATAAACTGCTTGTATGCTCTCCAAGGCGTACCATCTTCATAAAAATCAAAAGACAAAGTATCTATAAAAACAGGTTTTCCTTTATGAAACGTAACATTATAAGCTGAAGCATCCTTTAAAATAAATCCTTTTGAAAGTGCAAATTTTTGTATTTTCAGCGTAAGTAATGCTGCTTGCTTAAACTGTTCGAAACCCCATTCGTATGGGTTTGTAATAAATGGAATCTTTTCTGGAGTAATAATTATTTTATCTTCGGAAACAGAGGTTTCCTCATGTGGAACTAACAGCTTATTCTTAATTAGAGTTTTAAAAAATCCACTTTCTTTTAAAGAATTATATTGCGGAAAGTAGATTGGATTAATTACCCTTCTAAGGGTATCACCATCGTAAAACATATAACCAGAAGGGTCTCTAAAAGAAGCTTCGTGTGTTTTATTCGTTTTTGTCATTAGATTCATCGGTATCTTCCTCATCAATATCTATTGAGTCATACCCATCTTCATCTTTCGCCAATCCTAAAAACAACTTTATTTTATATATTGCATTTTTAGAAAAAAGCAATACACCTGCTGCAACTGCAACTACTGCTTGTACAATCATAGCTCCTAATCCTGGGTCGAAATACAAAAAGTTCATAGATATAATTTAATGTAGGGTTTTTAACTGTAGCAAATTAACTAAAAAACACGCAGATTATTTAATTTAATACCAATAAAATAAAAGCGTCATTTTATTAACTATCAAATTAAGTGAAATAACGCTTTTATTTTAGAAATTACTGAAATTTATTACGCTTACGATCTACCTCTTTAAGGTATATTTTTCGCAATCTTATGTGTTTAGGAGTAACTTCAACATACTCATCTTTCTGAATATATTCTAATGCTTCTTCTAATGAAAATTTAATAGCTGGTACAATTTTAGCTTTATCATCTGCTCCAGATGAACGAACATTACTCATTTTTTTAGTTTTAGTAATATTCACTACCATATCATCTTGACGTGTATTCTCTCCAATTACTTGCCCTTCGTAGATATCTTCTCCCGGCTCTACAAAAAAGCGTCCTCTATCTTGTAGTTTATCAATTGAATAAGGAATCGATTTTCCTTTTTCCATAGAAACTAAACTTCCGTTTTGCCTTTCAGGAATACCTCCTTTTAAGGGTTGATACTCAAAGAAACGGTGTGTCATAATCGCTTCTCCAGCAGTTGCGGTTAACAATTGATTACGTAAACCTATGATTCCTCTTGAAGGCACGATAAAAGTACAAATCATACGTTCACCCTTGGCTTCCATACTTTGCATCTCCCCTTTTCTAATGGTTACCATGTCAATAGCTCTACCACTTACATTTTCTGGTAAATCTATAGTCAATTCTTCAACAGGTTCACACTTAACGCCGTCAATTTCTCTTATAATAACTTGTGGTTGTCCAATTTGAAGTTCATATCCTTCTCTTCTCATTGTTTCAATTAATACCGATAAGTGAAGAACTCCACGACCAAATACCATAAATTTATCTGCACTACCTGTAGGTTCTACACGTAAGGCTAAATTCTTTTCTAATTCGCGAGCTAAACGATCTTTTATATGACGAGAAGTCACAAATTTTCCATCTTTTCCGAAGAATGGAGAGTCGTTAATTGTAAACAACATACTCATTGTAGGCTCATCAATTGCAATAGTTTGCAAGCTTTCTGGATTCTCAATATCACAAACTGAATCTCCAATCTCAAACCCATCAATTCCTACCAATGCACAAATATCTCCTGCATGAACTTCGGCTACTTTTTTACGGCCTAATCCTTCAAAAGTGTGCAATTCTTTTATTTTAGATTTCACAATGCTACCATCACGTTTTACCAAAGCAATTCGCATTCCTTCTTTTAAAGTTCCTCTATGAAGTCTTCCAATCGCAATTCTTCCTGTAAATGAAGAATAATCTAGAGAGGTTATTAGCATTTGCACATTCCCATCTACAACTACTGGCGAAGGAACATGTTCTAATACCATATCTAATAACGGTTCAATGTTATCTGTAGGATTTTCCCAATCTTCACTCATCCAATTATGCTTTGCCGAACCATAAACCGTCGGAAAGTCCAACTGCCATTCTTCTGCGCCTAATTCATACATTAAATCAAAAACTGCTTCATGTACTTCATCTGGAGTACAATTTTCTTTATCTACTTTATTAACTACTACGCAAGGTTTTAAACCTAATGAAATTGCTTTTTGTAATACAAAACGTGTTTGTGGCATAGGGCCTTCAAAAGCATCTACCAATAGTAAAACACCATCTGCCATATTCAATACACGCTCTACTTCTCCTCCAAAATCGGCGTGACCAGGCGTATCAATAATATTAATTTTAATGCCTTTATAAACTACTGAAACGTTTTTAGAAGTAATAGTAATACCTCTTTCACGTTCTAAATCATTACTATCAAGTATCAATTCTCCTTTATGCTCGTTTTCACGAAACAAGCTACAGTGGTGCATAATTTTATCTACCAGTGTTGTTTTACCGTGATCTACGTGCGCAATAATTGCGATGTTTTTAATTTTCATTTTACTTTCTTTTTAAGAGGCTGCAAAAGTAGTGTTTCTTAATAGATTAGAGCATATATAACAAAACAATATTATTTAATATAATTTCCTTAATTTTAGATTGTCTAAAATCTTATTATGAAAAAATTAATACTCCCACTTGTTTCACTATTTAGTTGTTGGTTAATGACAGCTCAATTTGGCCCTCAGCAAGTTATAAGTACTACAACAATGAGTCCACGCTATTTACTCGCACAAGACATAGACGGAGATGGAGCGACAGATGTGTTTTGTTATTCAGGCGATGACTATAAAATGAGATGGTTTAGAAACTTAGATGGGCAAGGTGATTTTAGTGACGAAATTATTATTTCTGAAAATACTGCTTTTTATATATCAATAGATTTTGTAGATATAGATTCTGATGGTGATAAAGATTTAATTTATCTTGAAAACAACCCTAGAAAAATTGAATGGCTAGAAAATTTAGATGGGCAAGGTAATTTTGGCCCTATTCAAGTAATTTTAGAAAATCAGTCTGACTACATGTTTAATTTTAAAGCTATTGACATTGACAACGATACAGATGCAGATTTAGTAGTTCATTACTCAAATTCATTTTTCGATTGGATTGTTTGGTATGAAAATTTAGACGGGCAAGGAACTTATGGTGAAGAAATATTATTAATTGAAGGTCTTGTGGCAGCTTATGAGCCTATTATTGTAGATATAGATAATGATGGTTACTTAGACATTGTAACTTCAACTGAAATTAATGGACCTGCTAAAGCTATTTGGTTTAAAAATCTCGGTGATGTCACTTTTGGTGAAGAACAAGAAATATTTCATTTTGATTTTTTTCAATCTGATCAGACAAGCATAACTCATTTAGAATATATAGATGTCAATACCGACAATAAAAAAGACTTCGTTGTAGTTGGGTACAATGATGATTTTGGATTTTTTCGTTTCTGGATAGAAAACATGGACAACCAAGGAAATTTTGAAACTACACACCCTCTTACTCTAATAGATGATTTTTTCGATATGGATAATGATGGAGATATTGACATATTAACTAATAATGCAGATAGCGTTTATTGGATTGAAAATATTGATGGATTAGGCACTTTTTCTACACAACATATAGTTGATGATAATACTACATTCTCTTACGGAAGTTATGCTGCTTTTATTAATGAAGATGGATTGTTAGACGTTATAATTACTTCTCCTTATGAAGATAAAATTGCTTGGTATGAAAATGGAGTATTAGGAATTGAAGATAATATAAAAAATCATTTTAACATTTATCCAAATCCTACAAATGGAAAGTTGCAGATTAATTCTAATAATGAAATAGTTTTGATTGAAGTCTATAATTTAGTCGGACAAAAAGTATTAGAAACTAAGGCTGAAATAAATCTCTCAAATTTAAGACCTGGAATTTATTTTGTAAAAATTGAAGATAATAATGGCTTTTCTGAAACCCATAAAGTCATAAAAGAATAATTAACATTCAAGCTTTCCTAATTTAATCATTACAAAGAAAGCATTTTATTATCTTTGCCAAAATAAAAATCTATTATGGATCTTACTCTTATTCCGAAGACAAAACACACCGAAGCTAATAATTTCTTTCTTCTTGCTGGCCCTTGTGCTATTGAAGGTGAGGATATGGCAATGCGTATAGCTGAAAAAATTGTTTCAGTTACAGATGCGTTAAAAATTCCCTTTATTTTTAAAGGAAGTTTTAAAAAAGCAAACCGTAGCAGAATAGATAGTTTTACTGGAATTGGAAACGAAAAAGCTTTAAAAATACTGAAAAAAGTTTCTGAAACTTTTGATATTCCTACCGTAACCGACATTCACGAAGTAAGCGATGCTGCATTGGCTGCTCAATATGTAGATGTGTTACAAATTCCTGCTTTTTTAGTACGGCAAACAGATTTGGTGGTTGCAGCTGCCAAAACAGGTAAAGTAGTCAACTTAAAAAAAGGGCAATTTATGAGCCCTGAAAGCATGCAGCATGCAGTAAAAAAAGTACAGGATAGCGGAAACAATCAAGTAACCATTACTGATCGCGGGACTATGTTTGGCTACCAAGATATGATTGTTGATTACCGCGGGATTCCAACGATGCAACAATTTGCACCCACTATTTTAGACATTACGCATAGTCTTCAACAACCCAATCAATCTAGTGGTGTTACCGGAGGAAGACCCGACATGATAGGCACTTTAGCTCGTGCTGGAATTGCTGTTGGTGTTGACGGATTATTTTTAGAAACTCATTTTGACCCAGCAAACGCAAAAAGCGATGGAGCCAATATGTTAGACATTCAATATTTAGAAAAACTATTGAGTGATTTAGTGGCTATTAGAAAAACGGTTAATAATCTTTAAATAAAATAATTTCATTTTTTTTACAAAAAAAAGGATTGCTAACCTATTAACAATCCTTTCAATTCAAATAATCGCTTTTATTAACTCCCCAATTAATTAAGCAATGTAAAGATGCGATATAGCCTACTCTTTTTTTTAAGGAAATAACCTATTTCTTAAAAGGGGTTTTTCCCCTTTTTTCTTTAGGGTTTTTCTTGTGTAAAAAAGAACCCACCTTTTGCAAAACAAAAACTGGGTTGATTATTTAGATTTGTTATATTCTTCTTTTGAAATAAATACAAATTTTTCAAAATTGATTAAGTCAGCTGTTTTATCTATCGATCCGTTTAACTCTACTTCCTGGTTAGCTTTATATGATTTTTTTCCAAAAAGAGGCGTAACTATTACTCCATTTTTTTTGTGAGCTGGGTGCCTTCTTTATCTATGGCTTTGATATATAAAAACATACTGTTAGAAAAATCCTTAGACATAGTAATTTTTACTAAAAGTTGTAATCTAGAAGGTGATGTATCGTATTTTGGATGTACTAAAACGTCTGTTATTGTAAAAGGGTCATCACCTTTTTGCTCAAAGGGTAAGCTGGCAATTGGATTATTTGCTATATAATCTACAACCGATTTATCGGCTTTATCTTTAAGTAAATCTAATTCTTTATCAAGTTTAAATGCCTTATCCCTATCCGTATTCTGCTTGATCGCTTCTTTTTTAGCATCAATTTTATCCAGATAGTTTTTTGAAATACTCGGCAAATCACCTAGATATTCATTAGTTATTATAGAATTGCCTCCCCCTCCACAGCTTATAAATAAAAGGATTACTAAAAAACTTGTGAAAATTAAACTAAATGAATTCATTACTTTTTTCATAATTATTGATTTAATAGTCTATACTCTTAAAAAACATAGTAGTGGTTTGTATTTTTTAGGATAGCTTAAACCTCCATTTAGGATTTATCAATAAAATTGATTTTTTTTAACAACACATGTTTTTCTTACCTTTAAACAATTGAAGTCTGTTTTTTATTAAAATTGTTCCAATAAATAATTTATTAAATCCGTTGTAGTAACAATCCCAACCAATATATTATTATCTATTACTGGAATCGCATGAAATTCTTTTTTAGATAAAATTTCTGCCACTTCTTTTATGGTGGTTGTAGAAGAAACACTCACCAATTTTTTTGCCATTACTTGCTCAATAGTAAACATATTATAGACAATAGTGTCTATGGTTTCTTCATCATCATAAACAGCATCGGCAAAACTAATTCTTAATAAATCTGTGTAGCTTAACATTCCAATTATAGAATCTTCTTTTACAACAGGAATATGCCTAATATTATTAGTTTTAAAAATCATTTCGGCAGTATCCAAACTATCTTCTTGGCTTAAAGTAATCACTTCTGTAGTCATTATTTCTGAAATTGGAGTTCCTTTCTTCATAACCCTTATAATTTGAATCTATGTGAGTAAAGTTCGGAATCAAGTGTCCGAAAAAATATGATATTTATCACTTTTCACCAAAAACAATCATTATAATTTACTTCAGATTCTAATTTTCAAAAACCCTATTTTTAATGTACTTTTATAACTTACAAGACAGCAACAAATCAACTTTAACATCTTATGCCATCCACTAAAATATCTTTACTATTTATTGTTTTTTTTTTCAATAACTGTTAATTCACAACAAAGAAGAACTGCAACTTTCGGAGAACCAACTCACCAAGAACTTACCTTGACATCCTATGAAAAAGACCCCGAAGCTTCTGGTGTTGTTTTATACGAAAAAGGGAATAATTACTTCAAATATGCAAATGGTTATGTTTTTATTTATAAAGACGTGCACAGGAAAATTAAAGTTTTAGATGCTAAAAAATTTGATCAATCTACCGTAGATATCTATTTATATAACAATGGAAGTGACAAAGAAAAAATCACATCCATAAAAGCAGTAACACACAATGGTTCCCTACAAACCTATGTGAAAAGTGATTCTTATTATGATATAGATATTTCAGAAAATTGGACAAAAAAACGATTTACGTTTCCAAATGTAAAAAATGGAAGTATAATAGAATATTCCTATACCTTAAGAACTCCCTACTTTTTTAATTTTGGAGAATGGAGTTATCAAGGTAAATTACCAAAAATTTATAGCGAATTTAATTCAGAAATACCTGGTAACTATGCATACAATAGAGTTATTTATGGTAAAAACGAGCTTTTTATTAATAAAGCTTCTGTAAAAAGAAACTGTTTTTCATTACCTGGCTATTCAAAACCAGCAGATTGTGAAATAGCACTTTATGTTATGAAAGACATTCCTGCTTTTAAAGAAGAAAGTTATATGCTTGCTAAAAGCAATTATATTTCTAGGGTAGATTATGAGCTAATGTATTATTATAATTATGACGGTGTAAAAATAAAGTTTTCAAAAACCTGGAAAGATGTTGAAAAAGAATTTAAACATGACAAAGGAATGGGACGTCAACTTAATAATAACTCCTATTTTAAAAGTAAAATACCTGAAAATATCTCAACCATTTCAGACGATTTAGAAAAAGCAAAAGCTATTTACACATACATTCAACATCATTTTAATTGGGATGGGAATTCTGGTGTTTTTTCTGATGCTAGAGTTAAAAAAGCCTTTGATAAAAAGTTTGGAAGCAGTACTGAGATAAACCTTTCCTTAATAAATGCATTACAAGCCGCAGATCTAGATGCTAAATTAGTGTTGCATTCAACAAGAGAACATGGACTTCCTGCATTATCTTATCCAGTAATTTCAGATTTTAATTATGTCCTTGTACATTTAACTATAAACGAGGAAGAGTATTTACTAGACGCTACAGATAAATTTATTCCGTTTGGAATCCTTCCTTTTAGAGCATTAAATTTAAGAAGTAGAGTTATGGATTTTAAAGAAGGTAGTTATTGGCAAACTATTGTTCCATATAGCAAAAATGTTAGTTATATATCTGCTCAATTAAAAATGGAAGACGATTATTTAATAGGAGAAGTAAGTGAAATTTCTACGGGCTATAAAGCTATTTACAAACGTAAAGAGAAAAGTAATAAATCTGAAAGCGAGTATCTAATCAGTAAAGAAGAACAGATCCCAGAGCTTGAGGTCAATGACTTTTCTCTAGAGAATTTATCTGAACTAGACCAACCCTTAAAGGAAAAATACACCATTGAGTATGGTCTTGAATCTATAAGTAATAAAATTTATTTAAATCCCTTCTTTCTTATAAATCAATTAAAAGAAAACCCATTTAAAAGTGAAGAAAGAAATTTTCCGGTAAACATTGGGTACCCAATATCCAATACTTATATTCTATCGATAGACTTGAATAATGAATATGAAGTGGAACAATTACCAAAAAACAAGGCAATAGCATTAGCTGGTGATGTAGGTGATTGTAAAGTTTTATATAGCTCTAAAAACGGAAAAGTAAATCTCCGGTTTGTTTTTAAATTAACAGATTCTCATTTTAAAACTGAAGAGTATCAAAATTTAAAAGAATTTTATAACCAAGTAGTCAAGGTTATAACAAAAGATGCTATTGTTTTAAAGAAACTTTAATCTTTTCCACCCACATAGTCCTGTAGATAAGAAAACCTTTCGGTAAGTTTTCCTTTGTGAGTAGTTATTCTTGCTCTTTCTAAAATTCCGCCTTCGTCATTATTAAAAAAAGCGGGCATTACTTGATTAAAAAACATTTTACCAAAACCTTCACTCGCATCTTTAGGCAATTCGCAAGGTAAGTTATCTACTGCCATAACTATAATTGACCCCTTACTGTTATAAGCAACTTCTTTTTCAGTTTGAGGGTCATAGCCGTAAAATGGATCTGCAATAGTGGAAGCTCTAAGTGTAGAAGCTACTGGCCCATCAATATCGCAAGAGATATCTCCAACAATTCTTATTTTAAAATCTAATTGTTTTGCGTCTTCTCTTGTAAACAAATAAGGTGCATTTTCTCCATAAAAATGCCCTGCAATAAAGACATCGCTCACTTTAGCAAAACGAATAAAATCGCTTTTATAGTTAGATGGGTCTGTATAAAATTCTTTTTTATCGAACTTTTCACCATCAATTCTTTTGTTGTAGTGCTTTATATCTATCAAACAAAAAACAGGTTTTTTATATGTTTTAGATAGATAGTTTTTAACCTTAACTTTTTTAATTTTTAAATGATCTAAAATCTCTTTTGCTCCTTTTGCAACTTTTCCTTTTCCTGTTAAAACAATTTTTATAGGAGGAAGTTTTATTTTATCAAGTTCTTGTTTCATTTCAGAAAAGTCATGTAAGTTTTCAACTTTGGGTAAATCAAACAAATTATCTCTTAAGCCAAGGGCTCTAAAAGTATTGTACGCTCCAACCAACCCTGCATAACGACCAAAACCAATAAGTCTTGCTCCGTTTTCTTTTACAATAGTTTCGTGATCATAAAATTCTATTTTTTTCTGAAGTATCGCTTGCAACAACCCTCTATTATAGGGTTGATGTTTTATGGTATGACTAAAAAAGAAATATTTTTTATTTTCAATCAATGCATTAATTGGCACTTCTTTTACACCCAAAAAAACATCGCAGTCTGAAACATCCTTAGCAACTTCAAATCCATTATCAATATAAGCCTCATCTTTAAAAAAACGAACGTCACTACTTTCTACTATAATTTTAGCTTCTGAAAAAAAATCTATGACTTTTTGACACTTATTTGGCGAAAAAACAACCCTACGATCTGGCGGAGTTTTACGTTCTTTAATTAAAGCAAATTTTATGGGCATTTGGTATAAACTTTGAATGTATTATTCCGAATATTCGGGAGAATTACAAAGATACATTTATTATTATATATCTTTGCCTGCACTTTGTAGCTTTTAGCGTAAGAGTGCCCTCTCATTTGATGATGTTAGTAATGAGATTGTTCTTTGAAAAAACAATTTAGATAGAATTCTAGTCATTCTATCTAATTTTGGGGCCGACTGGTTTTGACAGCGGGTCTAATTGTAATGTAAGCATGTCGAGCGCTGAGATACAGCTCGTAAATATCATATTTCACAATTTTTAAACGGCGAGAATAACTACGCCCTAGCTGCATAA
>JAUVAS010000035.1 GCA_030591585.1 Flavobacterium sp.
AAAAAGATATTGCAAGGGTTTCAGATTTTGTAAAAGAAAACTGGAAGCATGTAGATATACTTATTAATAATTCAGGAACACTTATCAATAAACCTTTTGCAAAAACTTCGATGAAAGAATTTAAAAGTGTTTATGATGTTAATGTTTTTGGAGCTGCAGCATTAACAAAAGCAATACTTCCTTTTATGAATAAAGAAGGACATGTGCTAAATATTAGTAGTATGGGAGGTGTCCAGGGGAGTGTGAAATTTCCAGGACTTAGTGCATATAGTAGTAGTAAGGCAGCGTTAATTACGCTTACAGAATTACTTGCCGAAGAATACAAAGAAACAGGTCCATCTTTTAATGTACTTGCATTAGGAGCTGTTCAAACCGAAATGCTAGAAGAAGCTTTCCCTGGTTTTAAGGCAAATACAGCTGCAAAAGAAATGGCGAAATACATCATGGATTTTTCTCTAACGGGTAATAAAATGTTCAACGGAAAAGTTTTGCAGGTTTCAAATTCTACACCATAATAAATGCAAGAAACTCTTGAAAAATATATTCCTCAAGCATCAGTGGCTGCTATTTTTCAATTAATAAAAGAACATAAACTTCATCTTAAAATTGTAAATGAACGAGTAACACGCCATGGTGATTACCGTAAAATGCCAAACGGACAACATCAAATAACCGTTAATGCTAGTTTAAATTCCTATCGATTTTTAATTACGTTGATTCATGAAATTGCACATTTAGTTGCTTTTAAAAAATATGGAAGACTTATAAAACCTCACGGGGAAGAATGGAAATTTACTTTTCAGAAATTAATGTTACCCTTTTTACGCCCCGAAATATTCCCACATCAATTACTACCGTTATTAGCGTTACATTTTAAAAACCCAAAAGCAAGTAGCGACACAGATACTAAGTTGTCATTGGCGTTAAAACAATATGACCCTGACAATGATAAAAACTTTATCTTTGAAATACCATTAGGAGGGAAGTTTAGATTATATAATGGCAAAATATTTAAACGAGGCAATAAAAGAGTAAAAAGATACGAATGCGTTGAGCTTGCGACAGGTAAAATGTATTTGTTTAACCCCAATGCTGAGGTTGAATACATACCTGCGTAGGCAGAGGTGTCTTGCCAAGTGAAGGAAGTAACATTAATGTTTTTTAATAATGAATAATATTTTGAATAAAAAAGATAAGATCTCTGCCTTCGCAGGGAATTATTACGCAGTAATCATGGCAGGAGGAATTGGTTCTAGATTTTGGCCAATAAGTACTTCAGAATTTCCGAAGCAATTTCAAGATATGCTGGGAACAGGGCAATCGTTATTGCAAAAAACATTTTCGAGAATGAATTCATTAATTCCTTCTAAAAACACCTATATATTAACCAACGACAGGTATGTAGATCTTGTGCAGGAACAGCTTCCTACTATATCTGTAAATCAAATTGTACTAGAACCCGCAATGCGTAATACAGCTCCTTGTATTTTGTTGTCGGCATTAAAAATTTATAAAGAAAACCCAAATGCTTTAATGTTGGTAGCTCCAAGTGATCATTGGATTGAAGACGAAATTTCTTTTTTAAACGATGTAGAAACCTGCTTTAAAGCGTGTGAGGTAGGTGATAAGTTAATGACGTTAGGTATTCATCCAACTTTTCCAAATACAGGTTATGGTTATATTGAGTCTGATAAAAATGCTTCAGAAACTATAAAAAAAGTACATCAGTTCAGAGAAAAACCAAATTATGAAACTGCGAAACAATTTATTGCAGATGGAAATTTTCTATGGAATGCAGGTATTTTTATTTGGAGTGTTAAGAGTATTATTGCTTCATTTAAAATGAACTTACCCGAAATGCATCAACTCTTTTCTAAAGGGAATGAAAAATTAAATACTTCAGAAGAGCGAGACTTCATACTTGAGAACTATAAAAGAGCTGAAAATATTTCGATCGATTATGGAATTTTAGAAAAATCTGAAAATGTATTTGTAAAAAAAGCAACATTCGATTGGAATGATTTAGGAACTTGGGGAGCATTATACGATAAGTTGGAAAAAGATAAAAATAATAATGCAACGGTACGAGCTAATACTTTAGTAAAAGACGCTACGGGAAACATGATTTTTACCTCTTCAGAAAAATTAGTAGTTTTAGACGGTATTGAGGATTATATAATCGTTGATAAAGAAGATGTATTGATGATTTATCCTAAAAAGAAAGATCAAGATATAAAAGAATTAGTAGCTAGCATTAGCCAAAAGTTTGGCGATAAATTTAAGTAAATGTAGAATTCAGAAGATAAAATAGAAGCAAACAATAGTACTTCAGGAGAAAAAGAATTTGAACAAGTAAAGCAAACTGCTTGGCAGGGTTTAAAAATATTTTTTAAAGAATTACTCGATATTAGGGAAGATACTGATAAAGAAGCAACTATTGAGTCTGTAAAAAAAGATATTTCATTTAAAGGACATAATGCTTGGATTTTAGTGTTTTCAATATTTGTAGCTTCCATAGGTCTTAATGTTAGTAGTACAGCGGTTGTAATTGGAGCAATGTTAATTTCACCATTAATGGGACCAATTGTTGGTTTAGGTCTGTCGGTTGCTATTAATGATGTTGTTACATTAAAAAAATCTCTAATTAACCTTGGGGTTATGATTGTTTTAAGTGTAGTTACAGCATATTTATATTTTGAAATATCACCACTCACTAAGGAAACTCCAGAGTTGTTAGCACGAACATCTCCAAATATTTTAGATGTATTGATTGCTATTTTTGGTGGTTTAGCTTTAATCGTTGCTAAAACCAAAAAAGGAACAATTGTCAGCGTTATATTTGGGGTTGCAATTGCTACTGCTTTAATGCCTCCGCTTTGTACCGTTGGATATGGTTTAGCAATTGGAAATTTTAACTATGCAGGAGGAGCATTTTATCTTTTTTCAATAAACACTGTTTTTATTGCGTTAACTTCTTTTTTAGTTGCCAAGGCACTTAGGTTTCCAATGGTTCGGTATGCAAACTCTAAAAGGAGAAAACGTATTTCTCAAATTGCAACAACAATAGCATTAATTGTTATAGTGCCTAGTGTTATTTTATTTTTAAATTTATTAAAAGTTCAGGTTTTTGAAAACAATGCTAAATCTTTTATTGAAAATAATATAAAATATAAAGGAACAGTAATTCTTAAATCCAATCAGGATTTTAATAAAAAAACGATAGATGTTTATTTAATAGGAAGACTTGTGCCAGACGAAACCATTGATAGATGGAAAGAAGAGGTGAAAGAAACGGATGTTTTAAATGAAACGTCATTACATGTTTTTCAAGCTGCAGATCAAAGTGGGAATTTGGCTCAGGAATTATCTGGCAAATTAAAATTTGATATTCTAGATGATTTGTATGAGAAAAACGAGCAACTGTTAAAAGACAAAGAATCGAAAATTAAATTTTTAGAAGGTAAGATAACCGATTTTAAGGTTAAAGAATTACGTTTTGAAGAAATAAGTAAGGAAGTTAAAATGAATTATAATGAGATTGAAAAAATCAGCTATTATAATAAAATAACTACTAATTTTAAAACTACAGATACCATCCCTGTAATTGAAGTTCTTTGGAATAAAAAATATTCAAAAAAAGAACGTAAAAAAGATAAATTAAAATTAGATGTATGGCTTCGCTATAAATTGAAGTTAGATACAATTCAAATTATTGATTAATAAAAAAAGACGCTGGATAAGCGTCTTTTTTTATTTGATATGTAGTGACCTGATCGTTATTTTTTTATTATTTTATAACTAACAGTTTCACTCTCTACTTCTAATTGTACAAAATATACTCCTTTATTTAGGTGCTCTATATTGATATTGTTATCTGAAGATATAGTAGTATTGAAAACTAACCTTCCGTTTATATCTGTTACAGTTACAGCGCTTCCCGCTAAATTGTCAATTGAAAAATTAATAATATCACTTGTTGGGTTTGGATATAAGTTGATTCCGTTAATTTGAAAATCAGTTACAGCAAGAATATTTTCACCTTCTATGAAAATATGTTGAGTGTTAATGTCTAGATTTTCAATAGAATCAACAATACCAGAAGGCCATTCAATTACTATTAAATCAATTTCTGTACTTGTTCCTATACCAAAATGGCCAATTAAAGAATTCATGTGACTGAATCCTTGTCCTGAGCGAATTTCACGCATTTGCATTCCCCACTCTCCATAAATAATAATGCGAGAACCGATTCCGTTTAAATTACTTTCAATTCCTTCCAGTCCAATTTTCACCCAGTTGTTTGACCCTCCGTCATTCATCCACAAATCTCCGCCTCTTCCAACATCTAGATAACCATCATTATTAAAATCACCTATAGCACCTTCATCAAACGGTAAGTCCATACCTGTAAAAGTCATATCACCATTATTGATATAAAGCTCACTAGACATTTCAGATAAAATATCAATAAACCCATCATTATTAAAATCTGCTCCTTGATTTTCCCAAGCTCCTAAATCAGTTGGGTTAATTCCAGTGCTTCCAATAATATCTGTAAAAACTCCAGAGCCATCATTTTCATAAAATTTATTTTCAAAATCGTGATTCACAGTAAACGCATCAAAGTCTCCATCATTATCAAAATCCTCAAAAATAGTAGCCCAAGATTGAGAATTATCTGCCATGTTTATTGAAGCAGCAATTTCAGAAAAGGTGCCATCTCCATTATTTCTATACATTGCATTAGTGCGTTCGGGGTCACCTGGTGAAGATCCTTGGCGACATTTTGTTAAATACATATCTGTATCTCCATCATTATCATAATCTACCCATACTGAAGCATAATTTCCTGCAAGATCTAAAGTTTGAATAAGATTTTGATCTAATACCATATTTTGGTTGCCATCATTTCTATAAGGATGACTTTCGTCTACATCATGGCAAACAAAAGCATCTAAATCACCATCGTTATCTATATCAACAAGGTTAGATCGTTGAGAAAAAATGTATTGTGGGTGAGTTTGCTCTGTATATGCTGTGCCATCAGCATTTGCAAATAAAAATGAAACTCGAGATCCGTTTCCTAATACAAGATCTGTATAGCCATTCTCGTCAATATCACCAGCTGCAACACTCCAGTTAGGTGGATTGTCAATAGTTACACTATAGAAAACAGAAATAAATGTGCCGTTGGGTTGTTGGTAATCTATGCCAATTCCAGTGTCAGAGACACGTACAAAATCATCTAAATAGTCACCATTCATATCTACAGATATAGATTGCGTATTGGGATAACTTTGAATTAAGTCATTTCTGTTTGTAAAAGAAACTTGTGCAATTAAAGAAGCAGTACTTAATAAAGCAATGCTAAAAAGTAAGATTTTTTTCATATCATTATAATTTTATAAGAGCCTAAAAATAATTTTTTTTTTTGATTTACATCATATTATGAGTAATTATTAACCTTCTGCTATTTGTATATCTCTAATTTTCTTGAATAAATCTGAAGAATACACAAAATCTGTAACATCAGTATTGTCGGTTTTAAATATTTCTTGATTGTTTCCTTGCCAAACTAATTTTCCGTTTTTCAAGAAGACTATATTTTCTCCAATCTCCATTACAGAATTCATGTCGTGAGTAACCACAACGGTTGTAATATTATTTTCTTTCGTAATATCTTGAATTAAGTTATCTATTAAAGTTGCTGTTTTAGGATCTAATCCTGAGTTTGGCTCATCACAGAAAAGATATTTTGGTTTGTTTACAATGGCACGTGCAATGGAAACTCTTTTTTTCATTCCTCCAGATATTTCAGAAGGAAATTTTTTATTTATATTTTCAAGGTCTACTCTTTTTAATACTTCATTTACTCTTACGAGCAGTTCAGGTATCTTCTTGTCGCTAAACATTCTCAAGGGAAACATCACATTTTCTTCAATATTCATAGAGTCAAACAATGCTCCTCCTTGAAAGAGCATTCCGGTATCTTCTCTTAATGTTCTATGATCCTGAGTAGTCATTTTACTTAAAGCTTTGTTTTCAAAAAATATTTCTCCTGAATTTGGAGTAAAAAGCCCTACTAAACATTTTAACATTACTGTTTTTCCACTACCGCTACGCCCAATTACAAGGTTGGTTTTACCCCTTTCAAAAATGGTTGAAATTCCTTTTAAGACTTCATCTTCTCCAAACTGCTTGGTAATATTGTTTATTTTAATCATTAGCTTAAAAGTAATTGTGTTGTAATATAGTTAGTGAGTACTATTAATATACTAGACCATACAAAAGCTTTGGTACTTGCTTTTCCTACTTCTAAAGATCCACCTTTCATATAATACCCTTGCCAAGAGGGGACTGTTGCTAAAATAAATGCAAAAAGGAATGTTTTAATAAATGCGTAAACTAAATGAAAAGGATAAAAAGTTTCTTGTAGACCTAATATAAAATCTGTTGCAGAAGTAAATCCTCCATAAACACCTGCTAAAAAACCTCCAAATATTCCTAAAAACATAGCAATTGCTATTAAAAAGGGATAAAATAAAAATGCGATTATTTTTGGAAACACTAGATAATTTAATGAGTTAACTCCCATTACTTCTAGCGCATCAATTTGTTCGGTGACCCTCATAGAACCAATAGTTGAGGTGATAAACGAACCCGCTCTACCTGCCATGATAATAGACATGAAAGTAGGAGCGAATTCTAATAGAATAGATTGCCTTGTTGCAAAACCTATTAATGTTTTTGGAATAAGAGGGTTTTCTAAATTTAAAGCAGTCTGGATAGCAATTACTCCTCCAATAAAAAATGAAATAAACGCAACGATACCCAAGGATTTGATAATAAGATCATCAATTTCTTTGAAAATCAGTTCTTTCATCACAGCTCCTTTTGTGGGATTGCTAAATACTTTTTTAAGCATTAAGAAATAAGAACCTATGTCTCTAAGGTATTTCAAGTGTCTATATTATTATATTAAATCGGTCATCCCGAATAAATTTTGGAACAAGCTATGCTGTTTGCTATTATCCAATCCCTTGCGTGTAAAATTTTTAACATGCTCGTTTCATATATAATTAGCTAGTGCTAAAGTAATAATTTTCGTTGATTGTTTTTCTGAAAAATAACTATTCCAAAAACAGTTGTATCATTTTAGAATAAATAGCGGTATTTTCAAAGATACCTCCAAAATTTTCAGAGCCAGGACCCTCTGTAAAAACAGGAATCATAGTCGCAGAATGACTGTCTGTAGAAAAAACAGGTTTGATTTTGTTATAATCTCCATCATTTGCTACTAAAGCAAATCCGCCAGTTTCATGGTCTGCAGTTACAATAACCAACGTTTCTCCATGTTGTTTTGCAAAATCTAAAACAACCCCCAATGTTTTATCAAAATCTAATACTTCTGATATTAAATAGTCAGCATCATTTGCATGTCCACCCCAGTCTATTTGAGAACCCTCTACCATTAAAAAGAATCCTTCTTCGTTTTTTGAAAGATAATCTAATGCTAGTTGAGTAGCATCGGGTAAAAAATCTCCACGTCCTTCTAACATAGTCGGCATTCCTTTTTCTGAAAGTAATATCGCTTGTTTTTTATCCGTAATGTTTTTAGGGAGTTTATCTGTAGAAACTTCAAATCCCTTTTCAGTTAATTGAATTGTCAAATCTTTTCCATCCTTCCTTTTATTGAAAAATTTTGATCCACCTCCTACGAAAAAATCTATTTCAGAATTCACAAGTTGAGTAGCGATATTGTCTTCCATTCTTCTGCTTTTAACGTGGGCGTAAAAACAAGCTGGTGTTGCGTGCGTGATAGCCGAAGTTGATACTAAGCCGGTACTAATTCCTTTAGTAGAAACCTGTTCCACAATAGTTTTTACATCCAAAGTGTCTGGCGTAACTCCTACGGCTCCATTGTACGTTTTTATACCAGATGCAAAAGCAGTTGCTCCTGCAGCAGAATCTGTAATTAAATCGCTTGATGACGAAGTTTTGATAAGTCCAATAGTAGAAAAACGTTCAAAATTAGTAGCGTTTTTATTGTAAAACTGACTTGCAGAAACTTGACTTAAACCCATCCCATCCCCAATAAGAAGAATGATGTTTTTTGGTTTTGTTATTTCAGTAAGCTTAACTTCCGCATTAGTTGTTTCTTCCTTTTTGCAGTCGCAAGAAACCAGAAGTACTGAAATTAATAATAGAAATAGAAAGTTTGATGGCTTTTTCATAGAAAATGAATTGAAATTCAAAAATACAAAACCTTGTTAGTAAGGCTTCGTTAAATTGAAGATTTTATTTCTTACTTTTAACTGAATTTAAAATCTATGAAAAAAGCACTATTTCTAGTATTAATAAGCTTGGTTTCCTGTACTTCGGAAATAAAAAAAGATAGTTTGTTAATTGAAGGAGCAACATTAATTAATCCTTCTAGTATCACTGAAATAATTGAAAACTCCTACGTTTATATTGAAGGAAAAACAATCATTTCGTATGGTTTTTTAACCGAAAAACCTTCCAATTTAATAGCAGAAAAAAACATTTCGGCTAAAGGAAAATACCTAATACCAGGAATCATTGACGGATTTGCAACGTTAAACAACCAGGCGTATGCAAACGCATATTTGTATAAAGGTATTACCTCTATAATTGAAGTAGATGGCTACCGAAGAGGTCCTTATTATCCAAATGCAAACCCATCTCCTCAAGTTTATAGATTAGAAGGGGTAGGGGAAGAACCTGCAACAGATAAAGAATTAATTACAAGAATTGATAGTTTGTATAATGCCAATTATCGGGTGCTGTTAATGATGTACGCTCTAACCCCAGACCAAACTAAATTGGTATACAATTATGCTAAGAAAAAAGGGATGGCAACCATTGGTGAAATGGGAATGACTACCTATAAAGAGGGAATGGAGATTGGGATTGATGCGTTTGTACATACTACACGATATTCATTAGATGTTGCGCCAAGACCTATGGCACAGGCAGTAGCTCATGAGCCATTTTCAAACGATTTAGAGAGTCCAAAATGGAAATATTACACCTACTTAACCCAATTAAAAAAAGGAGATTCATTATTAGAAGTACATGCTAAAAACCTTGCAGCTTCCAATTCGTATATAATGCCTACAATGAGTTTGTCTTATTTAGATTTACCAGATTCTAAAAACCCTTGGTTAGATCCTGTGGCTAAGATTTTAGATTCAAAAGACATCAACCGAGCAGCCGATAAAATCACAGGAAAGCACAGTATAGATTCCCTAGAGCAAGCTGCTTATACTAATTTAATCACTACGGAAACTACCGTAATTGAACCCACTTATTACAAAGCAGGGGCAAAGTATTTATCGGGTTCAGCAACCGATGTTTGGGGAACCATGCCAGGAATTTCATTGCATACAGAATTGATGCTGTTACACACAAAAGCAGGATTAACCAACGAAGAAGTATTAGCAGCAACCACCTCTAATTTTAATAAAGCATTTGGTTGGAAAATAGGAAGTATTCAACCCGGGTTTGAAGCTGATTTATTGATTTTGAATAAAAATCCTTTGGAAGATTTAAAAAACTTAAATTCTATAGACAGAATATTTATTGATGGGGAGGAATTGTTTCCTTCAGAATTATTAAAAAAAGAATAACCATGTTTAAGCAATTATTTTTTCTATTCCTGTTTTTTATTAGCCTGCATAGTTTTTCTCAAAATGGAAAAATAATTTCAGAAGAAAACTTTAATGTAAAATCATTTGATACACTTTATCAAAAGCTTTCAGATGAAAAAGGGAATCTAAAAACCAACTACAATTATTTAAATGAAGTTGAAACTAAAACCTTTTTCTACGAAAGCGATGGGCTTAAAGTTAAAGGGTATATGGCATACCCAAAAGATGTTTCAGAAAAGCACCCAGTAATTATTTATAATCGTGGAGGAAATCGTGAATTTGGAAACCTAAACGAATATAAAATGGCTTTCATAATAGCTAAAGTTGCGAGTTGGGGTTATGTAGTATTGGCTAGTCAGTATCGCGGAAACGATGGTGGCGAAGGAATGGAGGAATTTGGAGGAGCCGATGTTCAAGATGTGATACATTTAATAGATGTAGCGGCGAACTTAGATTTTGCTGATAGTGAGAATATAGGAATGTACGGTTGGAGTAGAGGAGGAATGATGACCTACCTTTCTTTAATGCAAACCAATAAGATAAAAGCCGCTGTAGTGGGTGGGGCAGTAACAGATTTAAAGGCAATGGATGAATCTCGCGATGGTGAAATGGGAATATATGTGTATAGTGAGTTGATGCCTGGATATGAAAAAAACAGAGATTCTGTAATGGCGATTCGCTCTGCTATTTACCATGCAGATAAGTTGCCTAAAACTACTCCCATTTTATTATTACACGGAACATCCGATTGGCGAGTACTCCCAGAAGAGTCTTTGAATATGGCAACCGAATTGCAAAAAGAAAAAGTGCCTTATAGTCTGATTATGTATGAAGGAGGAGATCACGGGCTTAGTGAATTTAGAGAAGAAGTAGACAATCAAGTAAAAGCTTGGTTTGATAAATATATAAAAAACAATCACCCTTTACCGAATCTAGAACCTCATGGCAGATAATAAATCAGAGACCTGCTAGGTTTTGTAAGCCTAGCAGGTCTAAACTTTAAAACAACTTATTCTTAATTCCTTTCCAACGTAATTCACGAATAAAAACACCTTCTTTTTCTGAAACTATAAAAGGTAGTTTGTCTTTTTTAGCCTTGAAGAAACCGTGGATGGAATTAACAAAAAACAAAAAACTTTTTTTATTAAAAGCGAGTTTAGCTGAAGCAATAAAACTCAACAAAAATCCATAACGCATTTTATAAAAAGCTTCCCCTTGTTTGTATTTTGAAGTTTTAGAATAATTTGCTCCTGTTGGTTTTAGATGTTTAACGTGTAGACTTTCGTCAGTATAGATTTGCCATCCTTGATATTGAGCTAATAATTCGTCAACGGTGTCCCAACCTATGGTGTTTTTTAATCCACCAATTTGTTGAAAACATTCTTTTCGATAAGCTTTTAATGCTCCCCTAATATGATCTTTATTGGTTAGGTTTTCTAAAACCCAACCCTTGTTTTTTTCGATATAGCAAAACCCGCCAGCCATTCCGATTTTGGAATTGCTTTCAAATAAAGTTTTAATTTGCTCTAAATAATTTGATGGAAATATTAAATCTGCATCAAATTTACAGATAATGTCATAGTCGTCATCTAAAGCTGCTAACCCTTTATTAAAAGCATTAATTATTTTACTGCCAGGAGAATGAATTGCTTCAGAATTAATTTTTATACTTGTAATAAATGTATATTTTTCTAAAAATGAATCAATTACATTTTGTGTGCCATCTGTAGAGTTATCGTTAACTACTACAATTTTCTTTGGAATAAATGATTGTTCCGTTAAAGATTGAAGCGTTTTTTTGAGCTGTCTTTCTTCGTTATAAGCTGGTATGATGATGTAAATATTCATTACTTCCTCTCCGCATAAACCAAATAAAAACGAGGAGTAATTTTTCTTAAAATTGGACGAATTCCTATTTTATTTACGGGGCTTGTAAATTGCATACTTTTCTTGATTTTCCAACCAGACTTTTCTAATAACCAATCGAATTGCCAAGCTTCAAATTCGTGATAATGACGGTCCCAATCATCTGTTTTACTTCGATAGGCTGAGGTAAACCATAATTTAAGAGGGATGGAGGCAACTAGTTTAGTAGCTTTTATATCGTTCAATACGTTAAAGGGAGCAAGCATATGTTCAAAAATCTGAAATGCTGTAACTACCCCAAACTCATCAGTTTTTACCACAGAAGTATCGGTGTCTAAATCTTGACCTTTTGTATTGGTAACGTTGTAACCTTCCTTTATGAGAATTTCAGAAAAAGGGTTGGTGATACCTAAATCGAGAATTTTTTCTTCCGTAGAAATGTGTTCCTTAATAAATTCTAAGGTGAGTTTAAATCGTTTATTTGGAAAGTTCTTTTCGTACAAACGGACCGTTTATTATACTTGATAAACTATTGCGTTGATATTCATTCCAGCACCAACACTTGCAAAAATAATCACATCACCTTCAGATAAACTATGATTTTCCATTTTACCTTTTAGAATTAAATCATATAAAGTAGGAACGGTTGCCACACTAGAGTTACCTAATGTTCCAATAGTCATAGGCATGATATGTTCAGGCATTTTTAATCCATATAATTTATAGAATCGTTTTACAATGGCCTCATCCATTTTTTCATTTGCCTGATGAATCAATATCTTCTTTACATCCTTAATATCAACATTAGCATTATCTAAGCAAGTCTTCATTGCAGAAGGAACATTGTTTAATGCAAATTCGTAAATCTTACGGCCTAACATTTTTATATATCGATTGCCATCTGTATTTTCTTTGTTGAAAGATTCTCCAAAATAAATGTAGTTAGCTTCTTCAAAAGCATGTGTGGCAGATATATGAGATAATATCCCTCCGTCATCATCTGTTTCTTCTAAAATAACAGCTCCTGCTCCATCACTAAAAATCATAGAATCACGATCGTTTGTGTCTATTACTCTAGAAAGGGTTTCGGTTCCAACTACTAAACATTTTTTTGCGATTCCAGATTTAATAAAAGCATTGGCTTGAATCATGCCTTCTATCCAGCCTGGGCAACCAAAAAGAATATCATAAGCAACACACATAGGGTTTTTAATTCCTAATTTCTGTTTCACCCTAGTTGCAATACTTGGCACGGTATCACTCTGTACACTACCGTGTTTAACATCGCCATAGTTTTGAGCAAGGATGATATAATCGAGTTTTTCAGAATCTAAATTGGCATCTTCAATTGCTTTCTTTGATGCAAATGCTCCAATGTCTGAATTGTTTAGATGGTCTTCAACGTAGCGTCTTTCAGCAATTCCCGTAATAGATTTAAACTTTTCGATGATGACTTTGTTGTCTGCATTAAACTGCGACCCATCTTCGTTGAAAAAATCATTCTTTTCGAATGCTTGATTGGGAGTTATTTTTTTTGGAATATAACTACCAACACCTGTGATTTTTATAGCCATAAGTTTTGTTTGATTCTTATGAATTGGTAAATGTAAAAAAGCTTTTCCGAAGAAAAGCTTTTTATCACTATTATTTTAAATTCACTAGTCTGTCATGAACTCTTCAATAGGAGTACAAGTACAAATAAGGTTTCTGTCTCCATATGCATCATCTACTCTTCTCACAGTTGGCCAAAATTTATTTTCCTTTATATATGGAAGTGGGAAAGCCGCTTGTTTTCTTGAATAAGGAAAGCTCCAAGTATCACTCGTAACCATAGCTTGTGTATGTGGTGAGTTTTTTAGCGCATTATTAGGTTCATCAATGCTTGCTTCGTCAATTTCTTTTCTAATAGAAATCATTGCATCACAAAAACGATCTAATTCTTCTAAGCTTTCGCTTTCAGTAGGCTCTATCATTAAAGTTCCTGCAACAGGGAATGAAACTGTTGGTGCGTGATACCCATAATCCATCAATCGTTTGGCGATGTCGGTTACTTCAATTCCGTTGGCTTTAAATGGGCGGCAATCTATAATCATTTCGTGAGCAGCACGTCCTCGCTCTCCTGAATATAATACTTCAAAAGAACCGTGAAGCCTTTCTTTAATATAGTTGGCATTTAAAATTGCATATTGAGTAGATTTTTTTAATCCTTCTTCACCCAACATACATATATAACCATACGAAATCATGCAAACAAAAGCAGAACCCCAAGGTGCTGCAGAAATAGCTGTAATAGCTTTCTCTCCTCCAGTTTTTATTACTGGATTGGTAGGTAAAAATGGCACTAATTGTTCTGCTACACAGATAGGTCCAACTCCTGGCCCACCACCTCCATGAGGAATGGCAAAGGTTTTGTGTAAGTTTAAATGACATACATCGGCACCAATAGCGCCAGGGTTTGTCAAGGCAACTTGTGCATTCATATTGGCTCCATCCATATAAACTTGACCGCCATTTTCATGAATGATGCTCGTAATTTCTTTAATAGATGCTTCGTAAACTCCGTGAGTAGATGGGTACGTTACCATTAAACAAGAAAGGTTGTCCTTGTGTAATAGTGCTTTTTCACGTAAATCATCTACATCAATATTACCTTCTTCGGTTGCTTTGGTTACTACTACTTTCATTCCTGCCATTACTGCACTTGCCGGATTTGTTCCGTGAGCAGATGATGGAATTAAACAAATATTTCTATCGTGATTTCCTCTAGATTCATGATAAGCTCTTATCACCATTAATCCTGCAAACTCTCCTTGTGCACCAGAATTTGGTTGAAGTGAGGTTGCTGCAAATCCAGTAATCTCGGTTAATTGATCTTCAAGATTGCTTAGCATTTCTTGATAACCAGCTGCTTGTTGAATAGGGGCAAATGGGTGCATTCCACCCCATTGTGGATTGCTTAACGGAAGCATTTCAGAAGCAGCATTTAACTTCATTGTACACGATCCTAAAGAAATCATCGAGTGATTTAATGATAAATCTTTGCGTTCTAGTTTTTTAATGTAACGCATCATTTCGGTTTCAGATTGATATTTGTTAAAAACATCGTCTGTTAGAAATTCTGTTTTTCTTTGTAATTCTGAAGGAATTGCCGAAGAATCTACATAAGCCTCTACTTTATAATCTGTATTGTTTACCGCTTCAGCAAATACTCCGATAATTGCGTTTAAATCTTTTAATGAAGTTGTTTCGTTAATGGAAATACTAATGGTATAGTCATCTACATAATAGAAATTAATTTCATTTTTCTCTGCGATTGGTTGAATATCAGATCTGTCTGCTGTTACTAAAATGGTATCGAAAAATGTTGTGTTAGCTTGTGTGTAACTTAATTTTTCTAAAGCAGCAACCAAAGTCACAGCGGTGTTATGTACTTTATTAGCGATATATTTTAAACCGTCAGGACCGTGATAAACTGTGTACATTCCTGCCATTACCGCTAATAAAACTTGAGCAGTACAAATGTTAGAAGTTGCTCGATCTCTCTTAATATGTTGCTCTCTAGTTTGGAGCGCCATACGGTAAGACATATTATTATTCATGTCTTTAGTTACTCCAATTATTCTTCCTGGGATGTGACGTTTATTTGCTTTATTTGTAGCGAAAAATCCTGCATGAGGACCTCCGTAGCCTAATGGAATACCAAACCGTTGCGTATTTCCAACAACCACATCTACTCCAAATTTACCTGGAGATTCCAACATTACTAAACTTAAAATATCTGCAGCGACAGCAACTTTTATTTGAGCTTCATGCGCTTTTTCAACAAATGACTTGTAATTGTGTACTTTCCCAAATTTACCAGGATATTGTAATAAAGATCCAAAATATTCTGAAGAGAAATCAAATTCTTCATGATTTCCATACACCAATTCAACTCCTAATGGAGTTGCTCTAGTTTGTAATAATGATATCGTTTGAGGCAATACTTCTTCTGAAACAAAAAACTTATTAACGCCGTTTTTTTTCTGAGGACGTTCTCTAATAGCAAATAATAAAGCCATTGCTTCTGCTGCTGCAGTTGCTTCATCTAAAAGAGATGCGTTTGCCAATTCCATTCCTGTTAAATCACAAACCATGGTTTGAAAATTCAATAATGCTTCTAGTCTTCCTTGGGCGATTTCGGCTTGGTAAGGAGTGTATGCTGTGTACCATCCTGGATTTTCAAAAATATTTCGTTGAATTACGGGAGGTAAAATAGTGTTATGATACCCTAAACCAATATAGGTTTTAAAGAGCTTATTTTTTGAAGCTAACTTACTATTGTGTTCTAGGTATTCTAATTCGGTCATTGCAGGATTTAAAGAAAGTTTATTTTGCAATAAAATATCATCTGGAATGGTTTGTTCTATAAGAGAATCTATTGAATCTGTACCAATAGTTTTTAACATTTTTTCAAGGTCATTATTTCTAGGACCAATATGCCTTTGTGCGAAAGAATCTGTATTCATTTTCAAAAGTTAAAAATTGAAACGCGAAATTACAATATTTCAGAATAATTTCGGTTTTTTTCATCTGAAAACAAGCTGATTTTTAACGAATAATTAGGATTGCTATTTCTTTACGTATTTTTGTTTTATGCATTTTCTGAAATCTGTTTTCGGTTTTTATTTAAATAGTAGTATCCATGTTGCTTTGGCTGTTTGTGGGTTTGTTGGCGTTACTGCTTTAGAGTTTGATATTTCAATTTCAAATGAGTTGTTAGGTTTTATTTTTTTTGGGACCATAACTGGATATAATTTTGTAAAATATGCAGAAGTTGCAAGACTAAAGCATAGGAGCTTAAATCTGTCTTTAAGAACGATACAGATTTTTTCGTTCTTTTCATTTATAGTATTGTGTTATTTTGCTTTTAAACTTTCTTTTAGTACTCTTTTAATAACAGGAGGTTTTGCAGCATTGACCTTTTTTTATGCGATACCAATTTTGCAAACCAAAAGTTTGAGAACCCTGACGGGGATAAAAATAGTAATAGTGGCAATTGTATGGGCGGGTGTGACGCTGATCATTCCTATGGTAAATGAAAATGAAATTTTAAATAGAATAGTGTGGATGTCTCTAGTTCAGCGAATACTATTTGTGTTTGTATTAACGCTTCCGTTTGAAATTAGAGACTTGCAATATGATGAATTAGCTTTAGGAACTTTGCCTCAAAAAGCGGGTATTAAAAAGACTAAAGTAATTGGCGTTGTTTTGTTAATGGCAACTATTATTATTGAGTTTTTAAAGCCTGAATTAAATTGGGATTATGCTATTAGCTTGATGCTTATTAGTGGAGTATTGACATTATTTCTCTTTATTTCAGAAAAAAATCAATCAAAGTATTTTGCTTCTTTTTGGACGGAAAGCATTCCTATTGTTTGGTATGGGTTGCTATTGTTGTTTCAACTTATTTAGACATCTCTTGACGTAATTTGTTATTTATAATGTCTTTGTCTTTTTGAGGCATCGATTTAAGATTAGAATCTTTAATCATTTGAGTTAATTTTCTATTACGAGCAGCATATTTTCTACAAGCATTACAATATAATAAGTGTATATTGAGTCTTATTTTTTCCAAGAAATTAGCTTCTCTGTATTGATTTTTGTCACATACGTGACTTGCTTCTTCACATTTCATATTATAACCAGTTTTTTCCTAAACAATCTGCCATTGCTTTTCTTGCTCTGTGGATGATAACCCAAAGATTAGACGCAGTGATATTATATTCATTGCAAATAGCTTCGGTATCGAAATTATCTATTGTTTTCATTTTAAAAATAGTCGCTTGTTTTTCGTTTAAGGTTCCTAAACAATTGAGGATTGCCAAGCCTAATTCTTCATTTTCCATGGTGTCTTCGGCTGTTCTGTCGTAAGGGTCACTAACGCGTTCTTCTAGCCAATCACCTTCAGATTCTTCGTCATTATAAGAAATTCGAACTTCAGCTTTCCCTTTTTTCGAATTAATTTTCCGGTAATGATCTATGATTTTTCTTTTTAGAATAGAAATCAGCCAAGTACGTTCACTAGCTTCTCCTTTAAAATTATCTTTAGATTTTAAACCTGCTAAAAAGGTTTCAGAAATTAAATCTTTAGCAATCTCAGCACCATTCACACGAACAATAGTAAAATTGAAAAGATAATCTGAATATAAATCTACCCATTTATTTGGGTCTAGTTGATGTTTAGGCATAGCGACTTGGTCGATGATTGAATCAAAAATAACAAAGATTTTGTTAGCAATGATGTTAAAGGTATATTAATCTTTTACTATAAATAAAAATTCTCAAGTGATAAATATCATTTTATTATATCAGATTTTCATTAATTTTATAAAAAAAATATAGTATTATGAAAAACACATTATTTAGACTGTTCTTTTTATTACTTTTTGTGGTTTCTGTACAGGCACAAGAAGCATCTTATTTTTATGCGACAATGGATTCTAATGATGCTTCTAAATTAAAAGTAGCGCTTCCAAATGAGATAGATATTATTGCTACAAAAGGAAACCAATCCGCAGTCTATATTGCTAGAACAGCAGCATTGAAATTACAAGAATCTTTATTGCTTCACGGTCCTGGTTATGTTTTTAAGTCTTCTCTTGAAAAAGCATTATTTTCTTTAGACACTAAAGCAATAAACCAACAAAACAAGATTGTTAATTTTACGATTACAGAAGATGTTTTAGTTAATCAAGCTATAAATATGGTCAATAGTGATAATATTGAAGATGATATTTTAACATTAGAAGGGTATGGTACAAGATACCATACAAAAACTTCTGCTGCACAAGCTGTATATGACTTAAAAGATAAATGGGAAGCGATGGCATTAGCCGCAGGAAGAACAGATGTAAGTGTTCGTATATTTAATCATAGTAATACAAATATGCCTTCAGTTATTATGACTATTGAAGGGGCTGAAACTCCAGATGATTATATTATTATTGGCGGACATATAGATTCAATAAATTCATCGAATAATAATGATGCTCCAGGAGCCGATGATAATGCATCTGGAATTGCTACAATAATTGAAATAAGTCGTGTTCTTTTCGATATGGATTTTATTCCTAAAAAAACGGTAGAATTTATGGCATTTGCTGCCGAAGAAATTGGACTTGTAGGTTCTTCTGAAATTGCTGAAGAATACAGCTATAATAATATTAATGTGGAAGCCTATGTTCAATTTGATATGACGAATTATGCCGGTTCTTCCAGCGATGTTTATATCACTACAGATACATATAATAGTGCTTCATTGAATAATTTTTTAATAGATTTAATTGGACATTATAACTCGTCTGGGGATCATCAATTTACCTACGGAACCACAGCTTGTAATTATGGATGTTCAGATCATTTTAGTTGGGCACAACAAGGGTATGATGCAGCTTTCCCTTTTGAAGCTGCTTTTGGGCAACACAATCCATTTATACATTCTTCACAAGACACGTATAGTATGATGGGTAATACAGACCATGCTACAAAATTTGCGAAATTAGGACTTGAGTTTGTGATAGAAAGTGCTAAAAGCAATGCACTATCTGTAAATGATTACCTTAATAATAAGATGTTATTACTAATGAAAGATAAGCAGCTTACGTACCGTTTAGTGGATTTAGATGATACTATATTAGAGGTGAGCATTTATGATATCTCTGGAAAAAAAATAGTAACCCATAGTAGCAATCGACAATCGGGAATTATCTCATTACAAAATTTAGATTTAGGATTTTATATAGCGGTATTTAATTTTAATAAAAATGGATATATAGCTAAAAAATTTATTCTTAGATAATAAACCGTCCTTATTTAATTAACCCAGCCCTTTTCAATAATGCTTCAGGGTTGGGTTTTTGACCTCGAAAATTAATATACAAATCCATTGGGTCTTGAGTGCCTCCTAATGAAAGCACATTGTTTTTAAATTTATCGGCTACTTTTTTATTAAAAATTCCTTTTTCCTGAAAATAAGCAAAGGCATCAGCATCCAATACTTCTGCCCATTTATAACTGTAATACCCTGCCGAATACCCTCCTTGAAAAATATGAGAAAATGCGGTACTCATACAATTCTCTTTTACATCTGGATATAATTGAGTATCTGAAAACACTTCAGATTCAAATAACGTAACATCATCAATAGCTGAAGGGTCTTTGCCATGCCAAGCCATATCTAACATTCCAAAACTTAATTGGCGGAGGGTTTGCATTCCTTCGTGAAAAGTAGCCGAAGCTTTTATTTTTTCAATGAGTTCCATAGGAATGACTTCTCCGGTTTCAAAATGAGTGGCAAATAGCTCTAATGCTTCTTTTTCGTAGCACCAGTTTTCTAGTACTTGACTTGGCAGTTCTACGAAGTCCCAAGAAACATTGGTTCCAGATAATCCTTTGTAAGTAGTGTTTGCTAACATTCCGTGGAGCGCGTGTCCAAATTCGTGAAATAGCGTAGTCACTTCATTAAACGTTAAAAGAGATGGTTTGCTTTTAGTGGGTTTGGTGAAATTACAAACATTAGAAATATGTGGTCGGTCATTAACCCCGTCTTTTATTTGTTGGGGTTTAAAGGAAGTCATCCATGCACCTCCACGTTTTCCTGTCCTAGGGTGGAAGTCTGCATAAAAAACAGCAACCAAGTTGTCATCAGTATCTGTTACTCGATACGTTTTAACATCTTCGTGGTATGTATCGATATCAGAAACTTCTTCGAAATTTAAATCATATAATTTACTAGCGACTGTAAAAACGCCATTAATTACATTTTTAAGTTGAAAATAGGGTTTTAGTTGCTCATCATCTAAATTGAATAATTTTTGTTTTAATTTTTCTGAATAATAAGCGCTATCCCATTTTTCAAGCTGATCTATCTCATCTAATTCCTTTGCAAAAGTTTCTAAATTTTTAAATTCTTTTTGAGCAGCAGGTTTTGCTTTATCTTTTAATTCTTCTAAAAATGAAATTACTTTTTCTGGAGTTTTTGCCATTCGTTCTTCTAAAACAAAATGAGCGTGAGATTTATACCCCAATAATTTCGCACGTTGATGACGAAGCTTTGCAATTTCTAATACATTGCTTTGGTTGTCAAATTCATTATTCTGAAAGGCTCTTGCGCCAAAAGCCAATGCTATTTTTTTCCGAAGCTCTCGGTTGTCGGCATACGTTACAAAAGGAACATAACTTGGATAGTCTAGGGTAAAAACCCATCCCGCTTTCTTTTTTTCTTTGGCAGTTTGGGCTGACATTTCTTTTACTCCGCCAGGGAGGCCAGATAAATATTTTTCGTTGGTAATATGAAGTTCGTATGCATTGGTTTCTGCCAACACATTTTCTCCAAATTTTAGTTTAAGTTTTGAAAGATGACTGTCAATTTTACGAAGTTTTTTTTTGTCAACTTCAGAAAGATTAGCTCCATTTCTTGAAAAACCTTTGTATTGTTTGTCAAGTAAGGTTTGTTGTTCTTTATTTAAAGTCAGCGTTTCTTTTGAATCAAATACCTGCTTTACTCTTTCGAATAGCTTTTCATTAAGTAAAATATCATTACCAAACTCTGATAATAATGGAGAAACCTCCTGAGCAATTTTCTGAATTTCATCGTTGGTTTCGGCGCTATTCAGATTAAAAAAGATACTAGTGACACGGTCTAATTGTCCACCTGTGTTTTCTAATGCTTCCACCGTATTTTCGAAAGTTGGGATTTCTGGATTGCTAGCAATAGTGCCAATATCAGTTTTAGTTATTTCAATTAAATACTTTATTGCTGGTAAAAAATGCTCGTTATTTATTTTTGAAAATGGAGCGGTGTTAAAGGGATTTAGTAGAGGGTTGTTCTTGTTCATTTTTAGTTATTATGTCTGGTCGAGCGCAGTCGAGACCTCCTCGTTAGTAGGTTTGTATTTTGAATGAGTGAAATTTCTACATTCAGATAGTATTTGAAGCATATCAAAATTATTATTTGCTAATGCAAGTTTTTTAGATGCGCTCCATTTTTTTATTTTCTTTTCAAAGTATATAGCTTGTTCCGCGTCATTAAATTCTTGATAAAAAATTATTTCTACAGGTCTTCTTTTATAAGTGAAACATGATTTGTTTCTTCCTAATTGATGTTCGTCAAATCTTCTTGAAATGTCGTTTGTAAATCCTGTGTAAAGTAATTCATCAGCGCATTTTAAGATGTATATGTAATAGGATTTCATTTTAGATTTTTGTTTCAAAAGGAGGTCTCGACTGCGCTCGACCAGACAATGATATATCCTTTTTAGTTATAGGTTTTCTACTTCTTCAAACTCTTAGCACCTTCTTCAACCTTAACCTTTAATTCTTCTTTATACGCTAGGACTTTATCAAGAACAGATTTGTCACTAGTACCAATAATTTGAGCAGCAAGAATACCCGCATTTTTGGCGCTATCTAAAGCTACGGTTGCCACAGGAACACCTCCTGGCATTTGTAAAATAGATAAAACTGAATCCCAACCATCGATAGAATTTTGAGATTTTACAGGAACCCCAATAACTGGTAACGGTGAAAGTGAAGCGATCATTCCTGGTAGATGTGCAGCTCCTCCAGCTCCAGCAATGATTACTGTAAACCCTCTTTCGTGGGCATTTTTTCCGTAATCAAATAATTTTTCAGGCGTTCTATGTGCTGATACAATATCGACTTCTACTTTAATATCAAATCCTTTTAAGATATCGACTGCTTCTTGCATAACGGGTAGGTCGCTGGTGCTTCCCATAATGATTCCAACTTTTTTCATATGTATTGCCCGAGAAGTCGGGTAGCTTTTTTTGTCCTCAAAAAGGAATGTTGTTAATTTTCTGAATTCATCAAATTAATAATAATAGTTACGATTATTTCTTTTTCTGCTGGGTTACTTTCAGCAATCATCAAAGTTAAGGCAACGAGCGTGTTATTTGATATTTTTTTAGATCCATCTTCATTGTATAAAAAGGTGTTTTTGTCTAAATACCAAATAAACAACCAAGCAGCAATACGTTTGTTTCCGTCTGTAAAGGAATGATTTTTCACTACAAAATAAAGTAAATTTCCTGCTTTTTCTTCAATACTTTCGTAAAGTTCTTTTCCATCAAATGTTTGGTCTATAACAGCAATTGAACTTTTAAAAGATTGATCTTTTTCATTGCCAAACAAAGAGGAGCCTCCAAATTTATCTCTTAATATCGAAATTGCTTTAATAGCTTCTGTGTAGCCAATTTTATAAGTTACTTTTTGATTAGTTGTTCTTTTCTGAAGTTTTTGATGGTCGTAATCATCCAGAAAATCTAAAGCTGAAGTATAGTCTGACAAAACATCAATTAATCCTTTAGTTTCATTAGAATTACTAGTTAGCTTGGAAGTTCTCTGTACAAGTTGAATGGTTTTTTTAAGTTGCTTTAGACGATTTTCGTTTAAAGCATAGCCTTTAATAAGGTGTTCTTTTAATATTTTGGTAGCCCAAATTCTAAAATCGACACCTTCTTTAGATTTAACTCTATAGCCAACAGAAATAATAACGTCAAGATTAAAAAAGTCTATTTTTCTTGTAATCGTTCTGTCTCCTTCTTTTTGAACAGTTGCATTTTTTGCAACAGTTGAATCTCTATTGAGTTCGCCTTCGTTAAAAATGTTCTTAATATGTCTGGAAATAAGTGATTTGTCTTTATTGAAAAGCGAGGAAATTTGATTTAATGAAAGCCATGCCGTGTTGCCGTCAAGGGTTACTTTTACATTTGTCAGGCCATCTGCAACTTGGTACAATATAATATGAGAATCTTTTTTATCGATACTTATTTATGTATTACTTTAATGGTTTCTTTTACTTGTTCAGCAATTTTATGTGCCTTGTCTATATCTTTATTTACAATAGTCACATGGCCCATTTTCCGAAAAGGTCTGGTTTGTTTTTTACCATAAATGTGAGGAGTAACTCCTTCTAACGCTAAAATAGTTTCTATGTTTTTGTAAACCACATCTCCTGTATGTCCTTCGGCTCCAACCAGATTCACCATAATGGCTGCAAGTTTACTTTTAGTATCTCCTAGCGGAAGATTTAAAATTGCTCGTAGGTGCTGCTCAAACTGATTGGTATAACTTCCTTCAATGCTATAATGTCCACTATTGTGGGGTCTAGGCGCAACTTCATTTATCAAAATTTTATCATTTTCTGTCTGAAATAACTCCACCGCCAACAATCCAACATGTTGAAAAGCTTCCGAAACTTTCACCGCTATTTCTCTTGCTTTTTCTGCGACATCATCATTTATCCTAGCGGGACAAATCACATATTCTACCTGATTGGCTTCGGGATGGAATTCCATTTCAACCACTGGATACGTTTTAATTTCTCCTTTCGGATTTCGAGCTACAATAACAGCCAATTCATTTTTAAAATTGATGAGTTCTTCAGTAATACAAGGAGTATCTGGAAGTGTTTTTATATCTTCAATTTCACGAACCATTTTTACACCCATTCCGTCATAACCACCAATACTTTGTTTCCATACAAAAGGAACGTCTAATTTATTTTCAGAAATTGCTTCTAATAAATCCTTTTTAGTTTTAAAAATGTAAAAAGGGGAAGTCGGAATTTGGTGCTTTTTATAAAATTGCTTCTGTGTAGCTTTATTATTGATGTTTCGTAATGTTTCAGGCGATGGATATACGGTAACCCCTTCAGCTACTAGTTTTTCTAAAGCTTCAATATTTACATGTTCTATTTCAAAAGTGAGTACATCTACTTTTTTTCCGAAGTTATAAACGGTTTCAAAATCCATTAAATTTCCCACTTCAAAATTATCGCAAGCAATCTTACAAGGTGCTTCAGGGCTTGGGTCTAAAACCGAGGTTTTAATGTCGAATTTACGTGTTTCATAAAGAAGCATTTTTCCTAGTTGACCGCCACCTAGGATGCCTAATGTGAAGTCTGAAGAGAAATAATGAGCCATTAGTTTGTTATAAGTTGCAAAAATAAGCCTTTTATTTGAGTATGAATTGTTGATGTTAAATGAATCTAGCAATTCAAAAATCATCAATCGTAAATCTTAATTCTAAAATCAATTAAGTATCTTTGCATCTTTAAAAATAGAAGGGATTATTATGGTACAATTACACGATTTATTTTTTGAAAAATTTATTTCTGAAGCTGAGATAAATCAAGCGGTCAACGGTGTTGTCGTAAGAATAAATGATGATTATAAAAAAAAGTCACCTGTTTTTTTAATTGTGCTAAATGGAGCTTTCTTTTTTGCTTCAGATATTATTCAGAGGTTTGAAGGCAATTGTGAGATGAGTTTTATTAAGGTTGCCTCGTATAAAGGTACAGAATCAACAGGTGAAATATCTACGGTAATGGGAGTAGAGCCATCCTTAAAAGGACGTGATGTAATTATTGTAGAAGACATTGTAGATTCTGGGAATACGATTGAAGCGATTATTGAAATTTTAAAACAAGAAGAAGTAAAAAGCTTTAAAATTGCGACCATGTTTTATAAACCCAATGCATTTACTAAAGATTATAAAGTAGATTATATTGGCATGGATATCGCCAATGATTTTATTGTGGGATATGGTTTGGATTATAATGGATTAGGAAGAAATTTGAATGAAA
>JAUVAS010000044.1 GCA_030591585.1 Flavobacterium sp.
AAACTCCAAGGAGAAAATGTAATGAAAGTAGAGCGTTTGTCTTCTCAAGATATTTCTAAAAGTGGAGCCATCACACTAGCTGAAAGCATTACGGAATTACCAGGAGTTTCCTCTATAACCACTGGAATAGGTATTGGAAAGCCTGTAATTAGAGGTTTAAGCTCGAATAGAGTACTAACTTTCACCCAAGGTGTTAGGCTAGAGAATCAACAATTTGGAGGTGAACATGGCTTAGGTATTAATGCAGAAGGAGTTGAAAGTATCGAGATAATAAAAGGACCCGCATCCCTGCTTTACGGAAGTGATGCATTGGGTGGTGTACTTTATATCAATCCAGAAAGGTTTGCACCTTCAAATAAAACGAATGTCTCTTTAAAAAGTTCTTATCTTAGTAACACTCATGGATCTTCAACTTCATTCGGATTTAAAAACTCACAATCCAAATTTAAATTTTTAGTAAGAGGAACCTATGCTACCAATAGTGATTATAAAACAGGAAATGATGAAAGAGTCACCTTAAGTAGGTTTAATGAAGCTGATATAAAAACAGGGGTTAGATTTCAGAATGAAAAAATAAAATCAACTATAAGGTATAATTATAACCAATCAAATATTGGAATACCTGAAGAGATTGGAGAACAAACAACTTCAAAAGAAATGGAACTCCCCTATCAAAAAATTGATAATCATGTGCTATCATTAGAAAACAGATTGTTCTTTAACAAATCTAGTTTAGATGTTGTTTTGGGATACTTGTTTAATGATCGTAATGAATTTGAAGATAATTTTAATAATCCAGCACTCCGACTTAGACTAAATACATATAACTACAATATTAAATACAACCTGCCAGATATTGGCAAACTTGAAACCATTATTGGCATACAAGGTATGTATCAAACTAACGAGAATTTGGGGAAAGAGTTGCTGATTCCAAATGCTACAAAAAACGATATAGGCATTATGGGGACAGCCCATTATCATTTTGAAAAAATAAGCTTTCAAGGAGGAATCCGTTTTGATAATAGAACAATTAAGACCGAGGAATATAGTATAGTAGGAGAACAAGATTATATGGCAGAATTAGATAAGAATTTTTCTAGCTTCAATGCCGCTTTAGGCGCAAAAACAAACCTTGCAAAAAATATAGTTGCAAGATTTAATTTAGCTACTGGTTTTAGAGCGCCAAATCTTTCAGAGCTATCCTCAAACGGAGTTCATGAAGGCACCAATAGATATGAAATTGGAAATGAAAACTTAAAAAGTGAGCAAAGTTTTCAGACAGATGTATTGCTAGAATTCAAAAACAAACATTTTGAAATTTTTGCAAATGGGTTTTATAATTATATAAGTAATTATATTTTTATTCAACCTACAGACGAGATAATTGAAGAAAATAACGTTTTTAGATATACACAGAATGATGCCAATTTATATGGTGGAGAGTTTGGATTTCATTTTCATCCACATCCCTTAGATTGGCTGCATTTTGAAAGCAGTTTCGAAACCGTTACTGGTAAGAAAACCAATGATGATTATCTTCCCTTGCAACCTGCAAATTCGATAAATAATACAATTAAAATTAAATTTGAAGGGAATTCTATTTTCAAAAACCCTTTCTTTTCAGTTTCATTAAAAAGTATTTTTGATCAGAATAACGTAAGTAAATTTGAAACCACTACTGATGGTTATAATTTGCTAAATATGGGGATTGGAACTCAAATAGACTTCAATAAAATAAGTGCTACTATAGGAATTCACGCAAGTAATTTAACCGATGAAGTTTATATTTCTCATCTGTCAAGATTAAAAGCAGATGGAATTGAGAATATAGGAAGAAATATAAAGTTTAGTCTTTTACTTCAACTGTAATAGGCTGCATTTTTGGCTGTTTATTCCAGACAAAAGTATATAACCACATTAAAGTAAAGGTGGGAATGAAATCAAGTCCAGGGAGAATCTCTTCAATAAAAACAATTACTGAAGCTATTTTCCCTTTTTTTCCTTCATACATATCATTCATTTGTTTAGCAGCATAAGGCGCCCATAACAAATCTATAAATGCTCCAGCAAAAGGAATAAACATAGTACTCATCCCTATTAAATCGAGAATGATTCCTTTTTGTAGAAGTTTCTTTTTTGAATTATCCATAGTTCCTGTTTTTAGAAATTATTGCAAAAAGAATGCCAATTAAAATGTTACTATTTTAATTTACCTGAAAACAATTTTTTAATTTTTTCAATTTTAGGTGTAATCGTAAAGTCACAGTATCGCTGATCTGAATTTTGATTATAATAATCCTGATGATCTTTTTCAGCTTTGTAAAAAATAATAAATGGAGTTATTTCTGTAACGATTGGAGCTTCAAAATAATTAGTGTCATTCAATTTTTTTATAAATGCTTCTCCTTGTTTTTTTTGCTCTTCAGAAGTATAAAATATCCCACTACGGTATTGAGTTCCAATATCTGCTCCTTGACGGTTTAATGTTGTTGGGTCGTGGGTTGTAAAGAAAATTTCCATTAAGGTATTAAAAGAAACCTCTTCTTTATTATAAGTAATTTCAATGGCTTCGGCATGACCCGTTCTACCAGTACAGACTTCACGATAGGCTGGGTTTTTAATAGTTCCTCCTGTATAACCTGGCAAAATACTTTCAACTCCTTTTAATCGTTGAAACACTGCTTCTGTACACCAAAAACAACCTCCAGCAAATATTGCTTTTTCCATAGTAACATTAATTTTTGTCAAAATTACAATATAAATTTAATGCAATTTCAATCATAAGGCTTTTAACTTTTTATTAATACTACTTACTATTGGATAGCTGTAGATTTGCTCTTCTTCTCACTTTAAAAGAAGAAAACATGTTCATCAATCAATCACAATTCTATGCCTAAGTTTATATTTAGTTTTATTTTATTATTGAGTTGTTTCAGCAGCTTTGCACAAGAAAAAAAAAGTATTGAAGCAGTTAGAATTTCAACTCCTCCAAAAATAGACGGAGTTTTAGATGATGAAATTTGGAAATCAATTCCTGCTGCAAACGATTTTAATATGTGGCAACCTGGAAATGAAGGAGAGATTTCTAATGAATATCAAACTGAAGTTAAAATAGCTTACGATAATACTGCTGTTTATATTGCCGCTTATATGTTTGACCCAAATCCAGATGACATTTTAAGTCAGTTTAGCCAGCGTGACGAGGTCTTTGTTCAAGCTGATCTTTTCTATATTGCACTTAACACTTATAACGACGGTATTAATGAAACCCGCTTTTATGTAACGAGTGCTGGTACTATTGGGGATTCTAAATGCTCCCAAAACAATGAAGACTTTAATTATAATGTAGTATTTAATTGTAAAATATCTAAAGATACTAAAGGATGGTATGCAGAATTTAAAATACCTTATAATGCCCTTAGATTTCCTGAAGTTGAAACACAAGATTGGAGTGTAAACTTTTACAGGTTATTAAAAACTAAAAACGAAACACACACCTGGAATTTTATTGATAAAGAAGTAGGAAATCCAAAATTATATAATGGATTAATAACTGGTGTTAAAGATATAGACCCTCCTATTCGACTTACCTTCTACCCTTTTGCTCAAGGGCTAGTTTCAACTTTTGACGGAGAAACTAGTACAGACTTTAAAGCAGGTTTAGATCTTAAATATGGAATTAGCGATAGTTTTACCTTAGACCTCACTTTAATTCCAGATTTTGGACAAGCAGCCTTTGATGAAGTACGCCTTAATCTTGGACCTTTTGAACAAACTTTTGGAGAAAACCGACCTTTTTTTACGGAAGGAGTTGAGCTATTTAATAAGGGTGATATTTTCTTTTCTAGACGTGTTGGAGGATCTCCAACAGGTGATGTCGGAGAATTAGATGAAAGTGAAATCATTACTGATTACCCTTCTAATGTTAATATCCTAAATGCTATTAAAGTATCAGGAAGAACTAAAAAAGGACTAGGAATTGGAGTATTTAACGCTATTACACAAAAGACGTATGCAGCAATCGAAAATACTGAAACTGGAGAACATAGAAAAGTTTTAATAGAACCTTTAACCAATTATAATGTCTTTGTATTAGATCAAGAATTTAATGACAATTCTTCTGTATCATTGATTAACACTAATGTTACTAGAGAAGGAAGTCATTTCAGGAATGGGAATGTTACTGCAGGAGTTTTTAGTATTGCCGATAAAGAAAATACATTAAGAACTTCGGGAAGAGCAATTCTCAGTAATATAAATGAAGGGGACGGAATTAAAACTGGATTTCAGTCAGAGTTAGATATCTTTAGAATTAAAGGAAATTTCAGGTATAGAATTGGTCATGATTTTGCAAACACCACTTTAGACATCAATGACCTCGGATTGAATTTTAGAAATAATTTCAATAATTTTGTAGTGGGTGCATCTTATGAAATTTTTGAGCCTACAAAAACATTTGATAAATATCGCATAGATTTTACAATACGACACAGAAGGCTTTACAAACCAAGTGTACAGACTTCTAATTTTTATAATTTGAACGCCTTTTTTATAACCAGTAAGCGCTTAGCTTTTGGCGGAGGTCTAAATGGAAGTAGCGAAAGAGATGACTATTTTGAACCTCGTGTTGAGGGTAGCTTTGTTACTTATAGTCCGAATATTGGAACTCATATATGGGTATCTACAGATTACAGAAAGAAATTCGCAATAGACTTAAATGTAGGTTACAGAGGCTATTTTGATGATCCTCAAGTAAATTATAGCTTTGGTTTTGAACCTAGGTACCGTTTCTCTGAACACTTTCTTGTTATATGGGACACTAATGGGTTTTTAAGTAAAAACAATAATGGGTATGTTAGCAATAATGATACTCAAATATTTTTTGGACAACGAAATATTAAGAATTTAGAAAATTCTTTAACCGCTAGTTATAATTTTGACCCCTATAAAGCCATAGATTTAAGATTTAGGAACTTTTGGGGAACAGCAGATTATAGCAATAACAAGTTTTTTACTTTAAATGAAGACGGTTCACTAACAGATACGAATTATGATACCTCTGAAAATGATCCCAATACCAATTTCAATATCTGGAATATAGACTTAAGTTTTAGATGGCGATTTGCACCAGGAAGTGAAGCTACCTTGCTTTATAGAAATCAGATATTTAATCAGGATGAGCTATCTTCCATAGATTATGGTGAAAGTTTAGAAAATTTATTTAAGCAACCAGCTCAACATATAGTGTCATTAAGGATTACTTATTTTTTAGATTATAATAATATAAATAACGTTTTTAATAAGAATTCGTAAATAATACTATTGTCTAATCAAATGCATTATAGTAATTTCACACTATATTTATTCTTATGATTGAAGCTAAAAACATCCACAAATATTTTGACACTTTGCACGTATTAAAAGGAGTTGATTTACAAATTAAAAAAGGGGAGATTGTTTCTATTGTAGGTGCATCTGGTACTGGTAAAACAACCTTACTTCAAATTTTAGGTACTCTAGATTCTTTTTCAGATAATGAGCCCAACAGCTCCCTTCGGATTAACAGAACCGATATTGCATCATTAAACCGAAATCAACTAGCTAAATTTAGAAATGAAAATTTGGGTTTTATTTTTCAGTTTCATCAACTTTTACCAGAATTTACTGCTTTAGAAAATATTTGCATCCCAGCATTTATTAAAAATACACCTAAATCTGAAGCGATTAAAAAGGCTAAAGAATTATTATCATTTTTAGATTTGTCACATAGAGAATCTCACAAACCTAACGAACTTTCTGGCGGAGAACAACAACGTGTTGCTGTTGCAAGAGCGTTAATTAACAGTCCCGCAATCATTCTAGCGGACGAACCTAGCGGAAATTTAGATACTGAAAGTGCTGAAAATCTTCACAACCTCTTTTTTAAACTTCGAGATGAGTTTGGACAAACCTTTGTAATTGTTACACATAACAATAGTCTTGCAGATATGGCAAATCGTAAATTGGTGATGCAAGACGGAAAGATTATATCCTAAATTAAGAGTTAATAACTCTAAAATAATTTTTAGATGTTGACTATACAATGTAATTGTATTTCCTTTATTGAAATTAACCCAAATCAAATTACGAATTTGTTTCAGAAAACCAATCGCTAAAACCTTTTAAGTATGTTTTTTTATTTTGGCTAAGAGTTTTAAATAATAATACCCATTTGTTAAAATTAATGCATTTCATCGAATATATAGCACTTTTTGTCGGATATTGAAATATTATTTGTAGGTTTATCCTTTCAAACCAAATATATATAATCATGAAAAAAAATTACCTATTTATTCTTTTTATTGGAATAGCACTATTTATAGGCTGTTCTGAAGACACTGAACCAATCGATAACTATGAAAATTTTATTATTATTGATATTGATGACGGCACAACGAATGAAGAGACAAATTCATCGGGAGATGTTGAAACCGATTTAATAGCTGGTCAATATGCAGATTCTGGAAATGTAACTGCTACTGAAGTAAACGGCAACCTTGATATTACTTATAATACAGAAGGTGATTGGGTACTTGTAGAAACACATTTATATGTTGGAACACAAGCAGACATGCCTGCTAATAACCCAGGAAACCCTCGAATAGGACAATTTCCTTATGCAACAGAACATGATGCAGGAACAACAACTTATACTTATAGTGATTTGTGGGAAATTCCTCAAGGCGAATGTATTTGGGTAGCAGCTCATGCTGTTGTTTATAATACTGTTACTGGAGAAGAAGAAACTGCTTGGGCAAATGGAGAAGATATTGATGGAAATAGTTGGGCGATGTGGTTTGAAGTTTGTAATAACTAAGACATATAATTTTTAATTATAAAATCGTCTTAATTGAAGTATTTCAATTAAGACGATTTTTTTATTTTACTTACTATTATTTTTACAATTATTAAAGACGTTGCTTTCCTTCTAAGTTTTTCCTTTATTTAGGAAGCAATGTTTATATTTGCCAAATAAATATTGGAATGCAGTTTAAATACCCTGAACTTCTTTACGCACTTTTCTTACTGCTCATCCCTATTTTTATTCATCTTTTTCAACTAAGAAAATTCCAAAAAGTCGCTTTTACTAATGTTGCCTTTTTAAAAAAGGTAACTATTCAGACTCGTAAAAGTTCTCAAATAAAAAAATGGTTAACTTTATTGATAAGATTGCTTGCTTTGGCCTGCATAATTTTAGCTTTTTCACAACCATTTTCATCCTCAGAAACTGCTATTAATTCTGAAAAGGAAACCGTACTCTACATCGATAATTCCTTTAGTATGCAACTAAAAGGAGACGAAGGCCCTTTACTAACAAGAACCTTGCAACAACTGTATTCTCAGCCTTTAACCAATAAAAACATAAGTTGGTTTACTAATGATAACTCAACTAAGAACGCATCTGTTCAAGATTTTAAAAATGATATTCTTGGGGTTTCTTATACCCAAAATCAGCTGCCCTTTTCTGAGATAATATTAAAGGCAAATCAGTTATTTTCAAAAAGTGAGAATACTGAAAAAAGATTGATTATCCTTTCAGATTTTCAAATAAAAGAAGCTTTTCCAAGTCAGGATTTCGTTAAAAATTCTGAAATTAAAATCGATGCTGTATTATTAAAAGCTTCAGAAGTAAACAATATAAGTATCGATACTGCTTATATCTTAAACAGTAATTTATTGGTTACTGTTTCTGCACAAGGTATTTTTCCTGAAACAATTCCTGTTTCTCTTTATAATGATAAAGCACTTGTTGCAAAAACTGCAATTAATTTTGTGTCAAATAATACTAAAACTATCAACTTCGAAATTGATGAGTCTTCTGGTTTTAAAGGAAAATTAGAGATTAATGATCCAAACTTATTATTTGATAATTCCTTATTCTTTACTATCAATACACCAAAAAAAATCAAGGTATTGTCTCTAAACGAAGCCCCTTCTAGTTATTTACAACGTATTTTCAATCAGGAGGAGTTTGATTTTACACAACAAGATTCAAAAAATTTAAATTATAGTGAATTCCCCGAACAGAATTTGATTATTCTCAACGAGTTAAAAAACATCCCCAAATCACTAAGTACCGTAATCAAATCGTTTTCTGATAATGGTGGAAGTGTTTTTATAATTCCTTCAAGCGATGGAAATTTAGAGAATTATAATTCATTATTAATGAAGCTTCAGGTGGGAAGTTTTTTAGAAGAAATTCTTCAGAAAAAGAAGATTACTCAAATTATTTTTGACCATCCTTTATACTCAGATGTTTTCGAAAAACGAGTAATTAATTTTCAATATCCTAAGGTAAATTCATTTTACAATATCAATACTCAGGCTACTTCAATATTGAGATATGAAGATGGAAAACCTTTTATAATTCAGCATAACAATATTTTTGTAAGTACTGCATCTATCAATATAGAAAATTCAAATTTTCAAAGTTCCCCATTAATTGTACCTACAATTTATAATATGGCACAACATAGTTTGCCTTTACCAAAGTTATATTATGAGATAGGAAGGCAGAATACCTATGCTGTTCCTGTGAAGTTATCACAAGACGAAATTTTAACTTTAAAAGATAGCATTGTTAATTTTATCCCCTTACAACAGTCTAAAGAAACTAAGGTAATCATTACTACAAAGGATGAGCCATCTAGTTCTGGGAGTTATTCTATATATAAAGAGGAACAATCTTTAGAGAATGTGAGTTATAATTATAATAGAAAAGAAAGTTTATTGAGATACGCTACTCCAGAAGATTGGGTTGGGGTAAATGTATATGATTCTGTTGATGACCTTTTTAATTCTATAACTGAAGAAAACACAATTAACAGTTATTGGAAATGGTTTGTTATTTTTGCATTACTGTTTCTTATTTTTGAAATGCTTATTTTGAAGTTTTATAAGAATTAAGATAAGAGAGAAAAAAAATAAAGAAGTTGGAAGTTAAAAACCTTTGAGACTCTGCACCTTTGCGAGAGAAAAATTATAAAAAATGAATATTCTAATAAAATCTGCCACCATAGTAGATGCATCAAGCAAGCATCATTTAAAAAAGAGAGATCTTCTTATCGAAAATGGTATCATCACAAAGATTTCGGTTTCTATATCTAATTTAAAAAAGGCTAAAGAAGTTATATTACCAAACCTGCATATTTCTCAAGGTTGGTTTGATAGTAGTGTATCTTTTGGAGAACCAGGTTTTGAAGAACGGGAAACTATTACCAACGGATTAAAAACTGCAGCTTATAGTGGTTTTACACACGTTGCAGTAAACACCAACCTAAACCCAGTAACCGACAGTAAATCTACTGTGAAGTTTTTAAGAACAGAAGCTAAAGGAAGCCCCGTTAACCTCTACCCTATTGGTGCTTTAACCTATAAGTGTAAAGGAGAAAGTCTTGCAGAACTTTATGATATGAAAAACGAAGGAGCAGTTTCCTTCTACGATTATAAAAACCCTATAGAAAACCCGAATCTGCTAAAAATTGCATTGCAATATTCTCAAACTTTTGATGGACTTGTACAATCATTTCCTTTTGAAAAAGCCATCGCAAAACAAGGAATGGTCAACGAAGAAGTAAATAGTACACGTTTAGGATTAAAAGGAATTCCTGCCTTAGCTGAAGAACTACAAATTATACGAGATCTTTATATTTTAGAATATACTGGCGGAAAACTGCACATTCCTACCATTTCTACAAAAAAGTCGGTTGCCCTCATAAAAGAAGCTAAAAAGAAAGGCTTGAATATAACCTGTAGTGTAGCAATATCAAATCTTATACTTACAGATGATATTTTAGAAACCTTCGACACCAATTATAAGCTCCTACCGCCTCTAAGAACAAAAAAAGATATTAAGGCTTTACTAAAAGGATTAAAAGAAGGAGTGATTGATGGTGTGACCAGTGATCATAATCCAATAGACATAGAGCATAAAAAAACAGAATTTGACCACGCTTTTTACGGAAGTATTGGTTTGGAAAGCTGTTTTGGAGCATTAAATAATATACTTGATATTGAATCTACTATAAATGCACTTACAAACCTAAAGACACCTTTTAGTATTCCTAGAAATAAAATTGAAGAAGGATCCAAGGTAGATTTATCACTTTTCAATCCAAATAATAAATGGGTATTCTCTGAAAATAATATTATTTCAAAATCTAAAAATGCTGCCTTATTAGGTTTTGAACTTAAAGGAAAAGTATACGGAATTATTGCTAATAATAAAAAAATTATATCTTAATCGTTAGCATTTAAACTAAAGTTTCCAAAGTTCCTGTATGCGAAACTAGAAGTAGAAATTAATTTATATTTAATAAATGAAACTGAAATACTTCATCTTTTTTTTACTGCTTTTTATATTTTTCGAGAGCACTTCTCAAGAGCAGGAGAATGATATAAAGGTGAATTCACAATTTTGGGGGGATTACAATGTAAAATACCCCTTAAAAAAATTTAAAAGCATAAGTGGGCTTGTTGGTTACAGAAGTATCTCTCCACACATCTATGATAACATATTATTGAGAGCTGTTTATAATATTGAAAACAAAAAAAGTTTAAAAATTTTAAAATTAGAAAAACCTTTTATTAATTCTTATCACTTAGGTGCTAGAATGAATTATATAGCAAATCAAAATTTTAAAGATAGTTTTGAATTTAGATTAATGCAAGGAATAAAATTTTATATCCCTTCTATTAAAGCAATACCTCTAAGGAATTATATCCGGTTTGAAGAACGATTTCAAAAAACATTTGATGGTTCTTCATGGAATGTCGGTTTTCGATTTCGGTATAGAATTTCTACAGTTATAAAATGGAAAAACCATCTTTTTGAATTTAATAAAGGCATCTATATTCCAATAAATGTAGAGTTCTTTTTAAATTTAAAAAAGGTTGACCGGTTTAACGATGTAGTACGATTCTCGCCCGGTTTAGGTTACAAACTTAATGATGATTGGAAATTTGAGCTATATGCTTCCTATCATAATACGCTAAACACAGCTAGAGAAGGTAATACTTCAAATGACTTTGTAATAAGGTTGCGAATTTTTAAATCAAATATTAAAAAAGAGACGTTGCCAAAAACTGAAGAAGAGCAATTAAAAGATTTGATAGACTAATTTAAAAAGCTACATAATTCTGAAATAAAGCCCTTGATTACCATCTACCCCAACTGTATACTCTAATTAACTTTTCTTTATAGACTTATCAATGAGAATTAATTTTTGCACTTAATAATCCGCTTCATTATAAAGCACATCACAAATAATTTTTAAATATCATCTATTTTATTTTAAATGTGTACTTTAGTTAATTATTTTAAATAAAACTTATGAAAAAAAAATCTATGTTAGCAATCTTGCTAATACTACCATTTTTAATGGTGGCACAAAAAAAAGAAAAGCCTAATATCTTAGTAATTTGGGGAGACGACATTGGACAATCCAATATTAGCGCCTATACTATGGGACTAGTAGGATATCGAACTCCCAATATTGACAGAGTTGCCAACGAAGGAATGATCTTTACAGATTATTATTCTGAACAATCGTGTACTGCAGGACGTTCTTCTTTTATTATGGGACAAAGTGTATTACGTACCGGATTGAGTAAAGTAGGGATGCCAGGAGCAAAAGAAGGGATTTCATCTGAAGATCCAACTATTGCCGAATTATTAAAACCATTAGGCTACAGAACTGGTCAATTTGGTAAAAATCACTTAGGTGATCGTGACGAACACTTACCTACCAATCATGGATTTGATGAATTCTTCGGAAACCTATATCACTTAAATGCTGAAGAAGAACCAGAATTAGAAGATTATCCAGATCCAGCTAAATATCCAAATTTTGCAAAAAGATTTGGACCTAGAGGTGTAATTCATTCGTATGCAGATGGTAAAATTGAAGATACTGGCCCATTAACTAAAAAAAGAATGGAAACTGTTGATGATGAAACTATTGCTGCTGCTAAAATATTTATACGAGATGCCGTAAAATCTGGGGAACCATTTTTTGTTTGGTGGAACGGAACAAGAATGCATTTTAGAACACACGTAAAAGCAGAACTTAGAGGGGTTTCTGGTCAAAATGAATATGCAGATGGAATGCTTGAACATGATATGCACGTTGGGCAATTACTCGACTTATTAGATGAATTAGGTGTTGCAGACAATACCATTGTTCAATACGGAACCGATAATGGGCCTCATAAAAATACATGGCCAGATGCGGGTGCTAACCCATTTAGAGGAGAGAAAAACACCAACTGGGAAGGTGGTTGGAGAACACCATCAATGATTAAATGGCACGGACATATAGAAGCAGGATCTGTATCTAATGAAATTATTTCTGGTATGGACTGGCTTCCAACATTTCTTGCTGCTGCAGGAAACGAAAATGTAAAGAAAGAATTATTAAAAGGTAAAACCATCAATGGAAAAACATTCAAAGTTCATTTAGATGGCTATAATATGTTACCACATATAACAGGTAAAGAAAAAGAAGGAGCACGTACCGAGTTGTTTTACTTCTCAGATGATGGTGACCTAATGTCATTTCGTTATGATGATTGGAAAATTAATTTTATGGAACAACGAGCTCAAGGAACTCTACAAACATGGGCAGAACCATTCGTGACTTTACGTTTACCAATGATTTATAATTTAAGGAGAGACCCTTATGAATTTGCAACAGTAACATCAAATACATATTATGATTGGTTATTAGATCACGCATATTTATTAGTGCCAGCCCAAGATATTGTTGGGGAATTCTTGATGACTTTTAAGGAATTCCCACCACGTATGAAAGCAGCAAGTTTTAACTTGGATAATGTAATGAAACAATTATCGAACCCTGGAAATCATTAGCATAAAAGCTTAGTTTTTTATAAAAGGCTGAGGATTTACTCAGCCTTTTTTACTTTAAATAAACATCAATACCAACATATTATGAAAAATACAGTAAAATTTTCTTTTTTGATTTTAATTTTCCTATTTACTCTTGTTAGTTGTAAACAAGAAACAAAAACAGAAAATAATTCAGAAGGAAAAATAGAAGTTAAAGAGAAAGATCCTCTACCTTCTTGGAATGATTCAGATTCAAAAAACAACATATTAGCTTATGTAAATGATGTAACCAATATTGCAAATGAAAATTTTATTCCTATAAAAGATCGTATCGCAACTTTCGATAACGATGGGAATTTATGGGCAGAGCAACCCGCTTATTTTCAATTGTTCTTTGCAATAGATAGAGTTAAGGCTATGGCAGCAGATCATCCAGAATGGAAAGACCAACAACCTTTTAAGGCAGTTTTGGAAAACGATATGGAAGCGTTAAAGAAACAAGGAGAACACGGACTCATACAATTAGTAATGGCTACACACGCTGGTAATACCGCTAAAGAATTTGAAACCGATGTTAAAGATTGGATTGCCACAGCAAAACATCCGACTAAAAATGTGACTTATGATAAGTTAGTGTATCAGCCAATGCTCGAATTACTTCAATACCTACAAGCAAATGATTTTAAAACTTATGTTGTTTCTGGTGGTGGTATTGATTTTATGAGAGCTTTTGTTTCTCCAATATACAATATCCCTTCTGAACAAATTATTGGAAGTCGTATTAAAACAGAATTTGTCTACAATAATGGAAACCCTGAGATTATAAGATTGCCAGAACTTGATTTTATTGATGACAAGGAAGGTAAACCATTAAATATCCAAAAGATCATAGGTAAAAAGCCTGTGTTTTCTTCTGGTAATTCAGATGGAGATTTGGCAATGATGCAATGGGCAGCTTCCAACAAGTATAAAAGTTTTATGCTATACGTTCATCATACAGATTCTATAAGAGAATGGGCGTATGATAGAAAATCACATATTGGTCGCTTAGATAAAGGACTAGATCAAGCTAATAAAGATGGCTGGACAGTAATTGATATGAAAAACGATTGGAAGGTTATTTATCCTTTTGAGTTGAAATAATTCTCAATTTTATTGATCAGCCTTAAGTCTGGAATAGTCCAAATACTGGTGCAACAAACAGCTCTAACTTTACAGGGTTGCCAGGTGGTATATGAGTATATAATGATGTTACTTTCAACAGTTTAGGTGAAGCAGGAGATGGCTATAGTCTCAAGTCTAATGGTGCTTCATGCCGTTGTATCAAAAATTAGGATAGAAGTAATTTATGCCCCTTAAAAAACAAAGCCCCGTAAACATTGATGTTTCGAGGCTTTAAGCGGAGAAAGAGGTAACGGAAAGCCTTTTTTTGCCACTTTTTACAACCTCAACAAACACTATATTTAAAGCCTATAATCTTACTATTCGCTTGCATTAACAGTATTTTATAAAGTTAAACCAAATAAAATAGAATAAAGCTAAATTAAATTTTGGTCGGACAATGGTCGGACAAACTAAAATTATTAACTATATTTGTAATGCTTAATACTTATAAATATGGCTACTGTAAAATTTACTACAAGAGGTAATTCAAACCCTGCAACTTTATATATTCGATTTATTGCAAGTAGAACGATTGATTTTAAACGCTCTACGCCTTTAATAATTAACCCTACCTATTTCAATAATGAAACTGGAAAAGTCCGTAACATCACATCTTACAAGGACAAAGACAAATTACAAACCCAGTTAAACAATCTAAGTCATTTTGTAATTAGCCAATATAATGAGAGCCACGCAAAAGGTACTTTTATAAATTCTGACTGGCTTCAAACTCAAATAAATAATTTCTTCAACCTTGTTGAGATTACAGATTTGAACTACTTAGAAAACTACGCATTGCACTATATTGAAAAGTTGAAACTAAAAACCAATGACCGTACTGGCGAACTGGGAACGTCAAAAGCCACTATCACAAAATACAATACTGTAAAGACTAAAATAGCAGATTTTCAAAAGCATAGTAAGAAAAAATACCGCCTTACCGATGTTAATATGAAGTTTAGAAATGAGTTTTTAAAGTATATGCTTGAAGTCGATAAACTTGCAAGAAACACCGCAGGGCGTTACTTACGTTTCTTAAAAACTATCTGTTTAGATGCACAAAAAAGCAATTATAAGGTAAGCCCCGAACTTGTACAAATAAAAGGTTTTAGCGTATATGTAGATAAGATTTACCTCAACTTTTTAGAACTTGAAAAGATAGAAAATAAGCACTTCGATAATGCCCGTTTAAAGAGTGCAAAAGATTGGTTATTGATTGGTTGCTACATAGGTCAAAGAGTAGGCGACCTTTTACAACTTACCAGTAATAACATTAGTTTTAATGGTAATCTCGAATTTATAGACCTTATCCAACAAAAGACTAAGAAACGGGTATCTATTCTAATACACCCAAAAGTAAAAGAGATATTAAATAAGAGAAACGGCAAATTTCCAATGCAATACAGCAATAATTTAGGGAGTGCCAAGACTATTTTTAATGTACTTATAAAAGAAGTTTGCGAAGATGCAGGGCTAACCGAAATTATACAAGGTTCAAAAGTTGACCCCAAAACATCAAGAAAAAAACAAGGCAATTATTACAAGCACGAACTTATTACCTCACACATTTGTAGGCGTTCTTTTGCTACTAATTTTTATGGCGACATTCCTACATCATTATTGATTAATGTAACAGGACATAGCACGGAAAAAGAGTTTTTAAACTACATAGGTAAAACCCCTCTTGACTATGCCGAACAAATGGCAAAGCATTGGAATATCCAACACCAAAAGCAAGAAAAACAATCAGTTTTAAAGGCAGTTAAATAGTATTTAAAATGGCTAAAAAACAATCAAAAAAAACTGGTGTAGTAAAAACTGTGTTAGATAGTGAACTGAAAAAGGCAATACTATATAAATTAGGCGAACCCTCTTTAGGTCAACAAATATTAAATACTGTTTCCAGTATTACCGCCCCTGTTACCGATTTAGATATAAATACAGAATTTAAAAAAGTTAGTCTATCAGCTTCAAATTTGGCCAATGAGTATTTAGATTTAGTTTCGTATTCCAGTTCTTTTAAAGACATTTTAAAAAGTTATGACAATACAATAAATAAACTAATATCCTCAATAGCAATCTATGAACAAAATCCATTATTAAAACAATTAAGAGAGATTGAGAGTTTTTACGAGGATTTTAACAAGTCAAGGGAAAAGGTAGAAAATGAATTATACTACCAATTAACAGAAAGTGATTTACAGGATGCTAATAATAAAAACAAGGTTTTACGAAAAGCCCTAAAAAAAGCCCTTAAAAAGATTGATAAACAAAAACAAATAGTTGACTTAGCCGTTGCAGTCATTGAAAAGAAAAAACCAAAAACTGCCAATAATAAAGCCCCAAAAACACTTACTTTAAATACTAATTTTGATAATTTTAAAGGACAAACAGAAACAATATATAAGGAAACTCAAACCCTATTTATTTCTTCATTAAAGCAATGGCATAACTTATTCTCAAAAGATATTAAAGAATTTGAGACACCTATCGAGTTAACCCCAAAAACAACCTTAGCAGATTTAAGGTTATTCTTAAGTACCTTATATGATACAGGACTTATAAAAAATGGTAGATTTAACACACTTTTAGAAACTACAAAAGCATTTTCATACAATGGTACTATTGTTAATAAAGACCAGTATAAAAATGCAAAACAGCAAGAAAACTATCCTAACACCCTAAATTCCAGTAAAATTAAAGATGTTTTTACCGCTTTAAAACTAGATTAACAATATTTATTTAACCAACCAACCAACCTTAAGCAGGTTGGGTGGGTTACATATTTCGAAACTTTGCACCATACAAAAACATAAAGTATGGAACCGCAAAAAATTACTACAACACAAATTCAATCAATCGAAGCAAGTGAATTATTAACACGCTTTGACAAATTAGACAATCGTTTAAACCAACTTCAAGAAACGGTTAAACCTCGCCCCGAAACTCATTTGCTCACACGTCAAGAGGTCGCTAAATGGTTAGATATTTCTTTGCCTACGCTTCACGCTTGGACTAAAAACAGTATTCTACAAGCCTACCGAATTGGCAATAAAGTGAGATATAAAAAAAATGAGGTTTTAGCATCATTGCAGACTATTAGCCACAAATAAAAGGCTATGACTACAACCCAAAAAACAGACCTTGTACGCTCTATACTTGACGAACTGGCTACCGTTGGTTATCTATCTAATTACAGACACAAAGCCCAATCATTACAGATTATTAGAACGCTTTTAAGTGATTTTAGTTTGCCCGTAAACCCTACCAAAGCCGATACAACAATACAAAGTATTAAGATGCTATCTACTGTAAATAATTGCATTGATAAACAGTTATCGGGTTTATCTCAACTATCTGAAAAAGCCTTGACCGAACTACATAAAGAATAATGATAGACGGCATTAAAATAGATGTTTTGCCTTGTAATGGTTGTAAGTGGCTTGATAATAAATTACTTGACTTTTACACCTACACAAACACCAATACTGGCGAATTATTAGATGGTACTCTAGTTGCTAAGTATCGAGGTCTAAAATTCTATATAACCAAATCTATTAAATACAATAACCGCATTTATTATTCGGTTCGTGGTTCGCTTCATAAGTATTTCAATAATGGTAAACACAATGCAAACGATTTTAGTTTTGATAATCTTCTTACTGTCATTAATGAATTGCACCAAAAATTTAGCATAGACCCCAAAACCTCATCCCTTAGAAATGTAGAATTTGGCGTAAACATCACTACACCAATATCAGTAAAAGAAGTATTGAAAAACCTTGTTTGTTATGGCTCTTATACCTTTGGAACGCTTAAAATAGAGGGTGTTACCGTTGGTAAAAAGATAGATAGACAAAAGAATGTCCTAAAGATTTATGATAAGGGAAAACAGTATAAAAAAGAGGTGTACAACTTGGCACGCATTGAGATTGCAGTCCGAAAAATGGTATTTCTAAAACCTCACGGAATTAACAAGTTAAGTGATTTACAGAATATTAATAAAGTTGAGCCATTAGGCAAACTATTATCTACCTACTGGCAAGATGTTATTTATTATGATAAAGTAGTAAACTGGAAACAACTTACAGAATTTGAACGTAAAAAGTTACTCTACTATGCAACCCCTCGAAATTGGTCGGAATTTGATATTAAACAACGCTATCGAGCCAAGAAACATTTTAAAGATTTAATGAGCCAATTTAGTACCTCAAATACACATCAAATTATAGGTAATTTAATTGCTAAAAAGTGGTCTGAATTAACAGCCGAAATGTGTCCACGTTTGAACCACGATTTTAAGACAAATTCTAAAATTGAAATGTCCACATTTGAACCGTTAGAATACACGGTTCATTCGTGGACAAATACAACATTGAGAAATGAAATAAAAAAAGGTCTAAAATCTACTATAAAAATGAACCCAATTTTAACACCAAAAACACCAATCGAAAAAGGTCGGTTTTGTCGTGTGTGTGCAAATGATATTTTCCATAAAAAAAGTAATAGTCTTTATTGCTCAAAAAAATGTAACAATAGTTTTCAAGCACTTCAAAGAAAAAAGAAAAGGCATCATTTAAAAAAGTCTGAAACCCTGCAACTTAAAAACTTACTAGAAAACCTACATCAAAGTAATTTATTGCTACTGGTCGAGTATAGACATAAGGGCAATTCTTATGCAGATAGTTTGTATCAAAACGAGATTACAGCCCCTTACAACTGGACTAGAAAAGTTTTGAGAGTAACCGAACTAATTAAAGGCATTGACCTAACAAGTCATAGAGCGAAAAAATTTATACATATCATTTCAAAATCAAATAAACAATGACCCACAACTTAGCAGATTTTTACAAAAAGGTGTTTGACATAGAGGTTACAGAAACCGAAAACCACGAATTAAGTTATTTAGGAACGCCAATAATTAACCCGATAATATTTAAGCAAAAGCATTATGTAACCCAAGAAAATGCAGGCAAACCAACTACTGAACGGTATAGTGATTTTACCTTGCCTAGTAGTTGTATTGTCGATTTTGTTCGACCTAAAATAATAGGTGTTACTCGCATTAATAACGGTAATCTTTCAACAGTAAAAGAAACTTTTGGCTTTGATGATTGGCAAATATTAATCCGTGGAATTTGCTATAATGACCCACAACAAAAACAAGGCTTTACAACAGTACTACAACAGCAACAAGAGTTATTAAACTGGGAAAGGATTTTAGATAGCATAGAGGTACTAGGGCAACAATTTACAAAAAGAGAGATTTTTAATTTAGTCATTGAAAATCTACAATTCCACACAATTAGAGGTAATCCAAACGTATTGCCATTTACGATAAAAGCGATTAGTGATGAAGATTTTTTACTCACTCAAACACCAGTAGAACAATTTAACTTTTAATAATAACTTCAAAATAACCATTAAAACCTAAAGTATGGAAACACAAAAGAGAGTTACTCGTAAAAGAGTAGAAAAAGCAAAAGCACTTCAATTATTTTCGCAAGGTGTATCAAATAAAGAGATAGCCGAGCAATTGAATGTAACAGAAAAAACCATAGGCGTATGGATTAAAAGCGATTTGAATATCCAAAACATTCAGCTTTGCGAGAAACGTTTAAACTTAATGCTACAAGATGAAACAGCAAGCCCCGAAGATATTAAAAAGCTATTCACGGTATTTGTAGAACTAAAGAAAAACACACCTAAATAACCAACTTAGCCCCCTTTGTGTAGAAAAAAGTACGAGGGGGCTATATGTTATATTTATGCTATCAAAGTACGCTAAAACACCTTTAAAATGAGTTTAAAAAAGTACGCTTTTCAAAACCTACATTTAGTGTATTTAATTACCGTTTAATTTCCTAAGTAAATGAAATTATATTCCCTATGAAAAAGATAAACACCGACAAAGCCTTTAAATACTACTGTTTAGGACTTAACAGTAAAGAGATTGCAAAACTACTATCGGTAAGTTACCGAACGGTGCAAAATTATATGAGTGTTGAAAATTGGAAGGAAAAAAGGATAAAAAGACAAAAGCCAATTAAATAAATAACTGGCTTTAAACCTACTTCGTAGCCCCTTCTCCGTTGTTCAGACGTATGCTAGTATCAATAGATTTACTGCAAAGTTAACAATTATTTTAATATCTTTGGATTTCCTTAAATGAATAGATTATGACTTTTAAAACGATTTGCCCGTGTGGTATGGTTACGGTAGTGGAAACACCCGTAAATGCTCTATTCAGCATTAGGAAACCTAATCTATACGGGTTTTATATTTCCTAAAATGAATAATTATGAGTAAAAATGAAAAGTTAACATTAGAGCAATTAGAAAAACTAAAAAGCCACTATTTAAAGCAAGATTGGAGTAAAGGCATACCAATACAAGTTATGAATTATTCAGATTTATACGGTAAAGTAGATAGTTTGATAAGTGTTTGTCAATCTGCATTAGCCTATTTAGGCGAAAATAGAAATGCTAAACTAAACGATTGGGAACACAGTAAATTGTACTACTCAACACCTCTTGACGTTGTAGAGGTTTTAGATATTACAAGAGATTTGATGCACGAATCTGGAATTGAATTGTTAGACCAATTACAAAAGTAGTATCTTCGTAGTATCTCTCACAATTAATATAAGCACCCCGAAACCTCCACCGTAAAAAGTGGAGGTTTTTTATTGCCTAAAAACATAAACCCTTAATAATACGATAGTTAAGTGTCTTTAAATTTTGTGTCACAACTAAACCCGTAGTCAAGTTGTAGATTGATTTTATTAATTTAAATTCAAAAGAAATGTCTACTATTGAAGTTGTCTATTACTGTTTTCGTGCTATTATCGAAATTGCAAAACTTGTTTTCAAATACACCAATCGAAGAAAGCCTAAAAAAAAGGGTACATCATAAAAACGTACCCTTTTAAAGTTTGCTTAAAACTTACTTCTATGGTAAGAAGTATAACAAAGATATGTGATTTACTGGAAAGTGTGAAATATGTCCGTTTTTGGGTCGTGTCGGACAATGGTCGGACAAAATAGTATCAAAAAACCCGTAAACAGTTGTCAATAACACGTTTACGGGTTTGGATTGCGGAGAAAGAGGGATTCGAACCCCCGGTACCTTGCGGTACGCTAGTTTTCAAGACTAGTGCATTCGACCACTCTGCCATTTCTCCATTAGTGGTCTTACCTTTGTGGTAAGCAGGCGCAAATAT
>JAUVAS010000094.1 GCA_030591585.1 Flavobacterium sp.
AATGTATGATTTTACTCTAGAAGTGGGAGATAGTTTTACTTTTTTAAATTATGATATGTATTGTTCCATCTATGGAGGTGTGCCAATTATAGATACTTCTGCGCAAGTAGTTTCTGTTTACACTCAATTTATTGCAGGTGAAAATAGAAAAATAATTGAATTTGAGTTCTTTTTTGACTCTGAAGAAATTTGGATTGAGGGAATTGGTTCTGTTAGAGGATTTGATCCTGTTGGTGTAGTTTGGGATATTATTGATTATACTGAATTGGTTTGTTTTACAAATAATGTGAATACTTATTTTTTTAATGGTGCGACTTCATGTGACAACACAACTTTAAGTTTAGAAGATAATTCTGTAGATAGAATTGTTTTGTTCCCTAATCCGGTTAGAAACCATTCTATTTTAAAATTGTCTGCTAATGTTCTTATTGATAAACTCTTTATTGTAGATATAAATGGAAGAATTATAAAAGAAGAGGTTATTAGTAAAGATTATTCTATAATTAATAATATGGATTACCCTTCTGGGGTTTATTTTTATCAAGTTTTTTCTAAAAACAAACTGATTAAGACAGGAAGGTTTGCTGTAAACTAACCTTATAACATCACACTCCTAGGAACCATTTTGGTATAATCACCACCATTTCTAATAACATCTCTTACAATAGAAGATGATATATTTGAAAGTTTTGGAGAACACATTATAAAAACACTTTCAACATCTGCTAACATTGCGTTGGTTTGAGCGATAGACTGTTCGTAAGTAAAGTCACTACTATTTCGTAATCCTCGAAGAATGAATCTGGCATTTTCAGATTTGCAAAAATCAACAGTAAGCCCGGTATACGTTTTTACTTTAATTTTAGATTCGTTTGCAAATGTATCTTCAATATGTTTCTTTCTGTCTTCCAAAGAGAACATATATTTTTTATCCGCATTTACACCAATTGCAATGATAATTTCATCAAAAAGCAAAAGAGATCTTTTAATTATATCGATATGTCCCAAAGTTAAGGGGTCAAAGGAACCTGGAAATACTGCTCGTTTCATAGTATAAAATTACTCAAATTTTAGTTAACACATTCTGAATTAGAATATCAAAAAATTTAGTCAGAGTCATTCCAGACTCTCTTACTTGTTTAGGTACAATACTTTCAAGTGATAATCCAGGGTTGGTATTGGTTTCTATAAGATAAGGAACGCCTTCCTGAATAATAAAATCACTCCGCGTAATGCCTTTCATATTTAATAATCGGTAAATTTCTTCGGCTAAAACGGTAACTTCTTTTGTTTCCTCTTTTGAAATTCGGGCAGGAGTAATCTCTTGTGATTTTCCTAAATATTTAGCTTCGTAGTCAAAATAATCATTTTCTGAAACTATTTCGGTTGGAGGTAATACTACAATTTCTTCTTTATTATTATAAACACCAACAGATACTTCTACGCCTTGTATGGCTGTTTCAATAATTATTTCGGTGTCTTCATTAAAGGCTTTTTCAATCGCTGGAAGCAACTCTTCTGTGGTATATACTTTGCTTATTCCGAAGCTAGAACCAGCGCGATTTGGTTTTACAAAGCAAGGAAGGCCTACAGATTTTATAATTTCTTCTTCAGAAAAAGAGATTCCTTTATTTACGTAATAAGAATTTGCACATTTAATTCCGAAGCCTTTTAAAACAGACAAACAATCACGTTTATTAAAGCTTAATGCTGCTTCGTAAAATTCGCTACTGGTTTGCGGAATTCCAATCAACTTTAAATACGCCTGAAGATATCCATCTTCCCCAGGAGTACCGTGAATAGTATTGAATATAGCGTCAGATATAATTGTTTCACTCCCGTTATAAAAACTGAAATCAGCTTTATTAATTGGATGCTTGTCTCCGTTTTTTGCAACATAATTCCACCCTTCTTTCAAAATATGAATAGGATACACAAAGTATTTTTCTTTGTCTAACGATTCACAAACCACACTTCCGCTTTGAAGTGAAATTTCAAATTCGCTGGAATACCCTCCCATTACTACCGCAATATGTTTTTTTTTCATACTTAAGTATATAAAATTCCGTTTAAAAGTAAATCTTATACGAATTTAAAGAAATTTTGCAACTATTTAGTTACTGTGAATTTTATTATTCAAAAATGATTAATTTGTCCCCTAGTCTAAAAGAAGGTTTAATCATTTTTCTTTTCTCCCTTTAGGGGCGGGGCGGTTAAAAGAAAAAAATAAAGTATTAAAACTGATTTAGGTTTTATATTTTTGCAAATCAATATTAAGTTTATGACATTTATTAAATTTCTGTTTACCAAAACATTTTTAAAACAATTATTAATAGCGATAATTGCATTAGGGGTTTTAATTTTTTTGATTTTATCCTGGTTGGATAGTAGTACAAATCACGATCAAAAAATAAGAGTCCCTAGCTTGGCAAAAATGTCCTTAGATAATGTTGATACTAAATTAGGTGAAATTAATTTGCGTTTTGAAATTTTAGATTCTTCTAATTATAATCCTGATTTTCCTAAATATTCGGTAATTGAGCAAATTCCAAAAGCTGGAGAATATGTAAAAGAAAACAGGAAAATTTATCTCACTTTAAACCGTTCAGGTTATCCATTTATAATAATTCCTGAAGTAGTAGGGAGAACTAGAAGGCAAGCAGAACCTACTTTAATTGCTATGGGTTTTAAAATTGGCAAGATCACTTACATGCCTTATATAGCTGAAGACGAAGTATTAGAAATTAAGAATAGAGGTAAAAAAATTAACCCTGGGGATGAACTTCAAAAAACTGAAGTAATAGATTTAGTCTTGGGAGATGGAGAAGGAAACTTAAAAAGAAATATAGAAACTGAAGAGGTTTCAAAAGAAAAAAACGAAAATGATGGAGAATAAACAAGAAGGTCCAAAAAATGAAAATGATGATTTATATGAGCATTTTCGTTTTGTAGCACAAAAAGGACAACAACCCCTAAGGGTAGATAAATATTTAATGAATTATATTGAGAATGCTACTCGAAGTAAAATTCAGAAAGCTGCCAAAGACGGAAATATTTATGTAAACGATACTCCTGTAAAATCTAATTATAAGGTAAAAGCAAACGATATTGTTAGGGTTCTTTTTGAACATCCTCCTTATGAGTTTTTATTAGTGCCAGAAGATATACCAATAGATGTTGTTTATGAAGATGATGATGTGTTGGTAGTAAATAAACCTGCAGGAATGGTAGTGCATCCAGGACATGGAAATTATAGTGGGACATTAATTAATGCGCTTACTTTTCATTTTGATAACTTACCAAATAATAGCAGCAACCGACCTGGGTTGGTACATAGAATTGACAAAGACACTAGTGGGTTGTTAGTAGTGGCTAAAACTGAAGAAGCGATGACGCATCTTGCAAAACAGTTTTTTAATAAAACTACCGAACGAGAATATGTAGCATTGGTTTGGGGAGATGTAAAAGAAGAGAGTGGAACTATTGAAGGCAATATTGGTCGTCACCCAAAAAACAGATTACAAAATACTGTCTTTGAAGAAGAAGATGCTGAAAAAGGAAAATCAGCGATTACTCATTATAAATTACTCGAGCGATTAGGGTATGTAACCTTACTTTCATGTAGGTTAGAGACGGGCAGAACACACCAGATTAGAGTACATCTAAAACATATAGGACATACTTTATTTAATGATGAACGTTACGGAGGCGATAGAATATTAAAAGGAACTAGTTTTAGCAAGTACAAGCAATTTGTAGATAACTGTTTTAAAGTTTTACCCCGTCAAGCATTACACGCAAGAACTCTTGGGTTTATTCATCCTACAACAGAAAAATTAATGAGATTTGAATCTCCAATCCCTGAAGATATTGAACAATGTATTGAAAAATGGCGGAGTTATTCTAAGCATTCGACCTAATATTTGTTGCACACAGAACTCACAGAAATTCACAGAGTTTAAAAATATTTTCTGTGTAATTCTGTGAGATTAAAAAAAGGAATAATGAATGAAAATGATATTTCATATAAAATACGAGGAGTTGTTTTTGAGATACATAAACAACTTGGTCCTGGTTTATTAGAATCTGTTTATGAAGAAGTTTTATTTTCGGAATTAGTATCTATTGGATTAAAAGTAAAAAGACAAGTTTCAATACCTGTTGTTTGGAAAGGTATTAAGCTAGAACGTGGTTTTAGAGCTGACTTAATAATTGAAAATAAAGTTATTATTGAGATTAAATCTGTAGAGAGTATTGCAAAAGTACATTTTAAGCAATTAGCTACTTATGTAAAGTTAATTTTTTTATCTGTGTAATTCTGTGAAATCTGTGTGAAACAAGAAAAATAATTTAAATGAAAATAGTAATATCTCCAGCTAAAAGCCTTGATTATAAAAGTGAATTACCCTCACTCAAAACAACGCAACCTCTATTTTTAGAACAAGCCGAAACATTAAATTTTAACATGGCAAGTAAATCTAAAAACGAGATAGGAAAGCTTATGAAAATAAGTGATAAGCTGGCTGAATTAAATTACCAACGCTACCAAGATTTCTCGCTTCCTTTTACGGAGGAAAATGCACGTTCTGCAGTTTATGCATTTGCAGGAGATGTTTATACAGGATTAGATACGTATTCCCTAACAGAAAATAAAATTGAAAAGATGCAAAATAGTCTGCGGATTTTATCAGGGATGTATGGAATACTAAAACCTTTAGATTTAATGCAACCCTATCGCCTTGAAATGGGAACACAATTAAAAATAAACCAAAAGAAAAATCTTTATGATTTTTGGGGAAATACAATTACTGAAGCCTTAAATAAAGAACTAGGAGATGACGAACTATTCTTAAATCTAGCCAGTCAGGAATATTTTAAAGTTATTAAGCTAGCTCATTTAAAAGTGCCAGTAATTTCTCCAGTTTTTAAAGATTATAAAAACGGAAAATTGAAAATAATTTCCTTTTTTGCTAAGAAGGCTAGAGGAAGTATGGTGCGTTATATCTTAGATAATAAAGTGAACACATTAGATGAAGTGAAAGGTTTTAATACAGATGGTTACGGATTTAGCGAAGAGTTTACCCTTATTAAAAACGAACCCGTTTTTGTGCGATAGTGTAATTTTACGATATTTTTTAATGGCACTATTTCATAAAGTGTGTAAGTTTTAAACATCTCGGGATTAATTAATCCCGAGATGTTTTTATTATCTTAGCATTAGAATATAACTCCCTTATATTTATTTCAAAACTAAAAATTAAAATATGATTAAATTTCCAGAAGAGCCAAAAAAAGTAAGAGAGGATTTTTTAAATAAACTTGAAGGTTTTTCAGATAATGAATTGCTCAAAGAAATAGTTGCAAATCAACATTTTCAAATGGAATTAATAGATAAAAATAGGCGAAATACTTCAATAATAGTTTGGGTTTTATTTATAGCTATAATAATTACAATATTATCAACTTTGTCCGCATTAAGTAATTTAATATAACCTTTATAAATTTTTCCTTGATTTACTCAATAGCATATATTTTTTTTGGTTTACGGGTTATTCTAGATAAAACCCATCACAACCTTCAGAAGAAATACACCCTTTCATTGTAATTGTTGTTGTTTCTTCGTTGTCGAAATTTACTCCTATATTTTCATATATTGTTTGTGGGCCTGAAAGTCGGACAATTATATTGATATTTTCATATCCACCAGACATACCACTGTCGAGGTTGAATGTTTGTGAATTACCTTCATCGATACTAAGATTAGTAAACTCATAATCAACAAGTCTGACAGAAGTAATTGACTTACTATTACTATCATTAGTTTGATTTACTACTTTTAATGATGGGTGATCTTCATCACTATCACAACCAATAATCAAAATGATTAATGCTAAATAAATTATTTTTTTCATTTGTCTATATTTTATAGCACAAATCTACTTTAACAAAGATTGTTGCAATATGACATGCGATGTAGGAGAGTGTTAAAAATAACTTAATATTTTAAGTGACAGCATGATTTATGTATAGTACTTAAATTACAAATCTTTTATTCCTAAAAGCAATACCAGAACCACTTTTAAGGTAGCGTTCAAAATCATAAGCTTTTTTCTTATTTTCAAAATAAGATAAGTGTACAAGTTTTATTGGTAATTTATCTTTTGTAAAGGAAACTTCTCCTTTATTATGAGCTGCTAATCTATTCTTAATATTAGTAGTAAACCCCATAAAGTAAATCCATGATATAGTTTTTTAAGGGGGAGTCTGTTTTGTAAATATAGAAAATTTAAAATTTAGTTGAAATAAAAAAGATATTTCTATTGCTTTTCATTCCTTAAAGCTTTGGAGAATGTGGACCGGTGTCCACCGTAGCCCTTAGTTATAATTTAAATTTATAGATGAAAATAAAAAGCCCTCTTACGCTCTTTAAAAAAAATCAGAGCTTCAGAGGGCGTAGGTGGAGCCGGGGAGATTCGAACTCCCGTCCAAACGTGTAACTATAACGCTTTCTACATGTTTAGTTTTTATTTAGATTTTCGTCAGATTGCCGGTTAAAAACTACCAACGCACCGCTTATCTTTACTTGAGTTTTACTGTTACATCAAAGTACTATAACAGCTAGGTTTACTTTTACGAAGTCTCTATATCGATTGCCGTAAACCAAGGCTCTCGAGAGACTTCCTGCTTGCCCGCCTTGCGGGCCGAGGCATTATCCTACTATAATTCGGATTATGCAGCTAGGGCGTAGTTATTCTCGCCGTTTAAAAATTGTGAAATATGATATTTACGAGCTGTATCTCAGCGCTCGACATGCTTACATTACAATTAGACCCGCTGTCAAAACCAGTCGGCCCCA
>JAUVAS010000099.1 GCA_030591585.1 Flavobacterium sp.
CTCCTTTAAATATAGAGACTGCAAAAGCTAAAAAGTATTGTATGTTTCAAAAATCTGGGATCAAATATGTTGATTACAAAGACGCAGATTTTTTAATGAGATTTATCAACGAACAAGGTAAAATTTTACCAAGAAGGTTAACAGGAACTTCGTTAAAATACCAACGTAAAGTGGCTGTTGCTGTAAAAAGAGCACGTCATTTAGCTTTAATGCCATACGTTGCAGATTTATTAAAATAAAAACTAGATAGGATTATGGAACTTATATTAAAAAAAGACGTAGAAAATCTAGGGTTTACAGATGATTTAGTGTCTGTAAAAAACGGATATGGTAGAAACTTTTTAATCCCTCAAGGATTAGCAGTTTTAGCAACACCATCTACTAAGAAAGTATTAGCAGAAACTTTAAAGCAACGTGCTTTTAAAGAAAAGAAAATAATTGCTGATGCTCAAAAAGAAGCAGATAAGCTTAACGGATTAGAAATTAAGATTTTATCTAAAGCTGGGGAAGGATCTAAATTGTTTGGGTCTATTTCTAATGCTAATTTAGTAGAAGCACTTGAAAAAGAAGGTGTTTCAATAGATAAGAAATTTATTACAATTGCTGGTGGGTTAATAAAACGTACTGGACAATATGATTCAACAATTCGTTTTCATAGAGATGTTGTCGCTAATTTCTCTTTTGAAGTAATTGCTGAAGCAAAAAAATAAACATACAATTGTTAATAATTAACAGTATTATGTTAGCATAATAAACCATTCGTTCTTACGAATGGTTTTTTTTATACATATTTTTATTGAAAATTTTAAAACAACTTTATTATTATGAAACAATTCAAGAATTTATTATTTATTTCTCTTTTCCTATTAGGTATTGTAAGTGCTACAGCACAAATTACAACATCTAGTATGAAAGGTGTGGTTTTAGGTGAGAATGCAGCGCCTTTTTCTGGAGCTAATGTTGTTGCTGTTCACACTCCAACAGGAACGAAAGCTGGTGGGATTACCAATTTTGATGGAAGGTATAACCTATTAAATATGAAAGTAGGTGGGCCATACACAATAACTGTTAGTTATGTAGGTTTTAAAACTCAAACTTTTGAAAATATTAACCTAGAATTAGGGAAAGCCTTTAATTTAAATGTAACACTGTCAGAAGACAGTCAGCAATTAGATGCTGTAATAATTACGGCAACTGGTGGAAATGATACTTTTGCTAGTGACAAAACGGGTGCCGAAACTAATGTAGGCAGAAGAGAATTAACTAGATTGCCGTCTATTTCTCGTTCTGCTTCAGATTTTACGAGACTAGAACCTTCAGCAAGTGGAGGGTCTTTTGGAGGTAGAAATGATCAATTCAATAACTTTTCTCTAGACGGTGCAATCTTTAGTAATCCATTTGGATTGGATGCTGCTACACCAGGAGGTCAGACAGATGCTCAGCCAATTTCATTAGATGCATTAGAGCAAATTCAAATTTCTACTGCACCTTTTGATGTTCGTCAATCAGGATTTACTGGAGCAGCTGTAAATGCGGTTACAAGAAGTGGTACCAATCAATTTCACGGAACTGTTTATGGATTTTATAGAGATGATAATTTAACCGGTAGTAAAGTAAAAGGAGATGATATTTTTGTGCCAAAATTAGAACAAACACAAATAGGAATAAGTGTTGGAGGACCTATTATTAAAAACAAACTTTTCTTCTTTGCAAATTTTGAAAAAGATGATAGAGAAGATTTAGGACAATCATGGTTACCTAATACAGGAACAGGAGCAATTAATGAATCTAGAGTATTAGAGCAAGACTTAATGGATGTTAGAAATGCATTGCTTTCTGTTGGGTATAACCCAGGTGCTTATGAAGGATTTACTCATAAAACAGAATCTACCAAAGGTATTTTTAAACTAGATTGGAATATTAATGACAACAACCGTTTATCGGTTATTTATAATTTCTTAGATGCTTCTAAAGACAAAACTGCACATCCAACAGCTTTAGGGTTTAGAGGACCAAGTGCTTCTACTTTACAATTTGAAAACACAGGATACCAAATAAATAATAAACTTCAGTCTGCACAAGTAGAATTGAATTCAACTTTACCAGGAAATGCTTCAAATAAGCTTCAAATTGGGTATACGCATTTTGATGATTTTAGAAATCCATTCTCTACACCAGCACCAACGATTACTATTACAAAAGATGGTTCTAATTATATAATTGCAGGTCATGAGCCTTTTTCAATACATAACAGATTGGATCAAAAGGTATTTCAGTTTTCAGATAATATCAGTTTTGTAAGAGGAAATCATACTGTTGATGTAGGAATTTCTTTCGAAAAATTTCAGTTTGATAATTCATTTAATTTAGGAGTTTACGGAGCACAAGGTGTATTTTTTCCAACATCAACGATGGAAGGATTTCAAGATTTTGTAGATTCGGGTGCTTTACAAGCTGCTTTTGATGCTGCAATTGCAGCAGATGCTGCTCTTAAAGCTAATGATGGATGGGCATTGGCAGAAACCAATGTGGGGCAGATGGCTTTTTATGCACAAGATGAGTGGAGCGCAACTGAAAATTTAAATATAACTTTAGGAGTTCGTTTTGATAAACCATTGTTTTTTGATACTGCAACAAAAGCTCAAAATGTAATAGATAATGCTTGTTGTAATGTTCCTAACATTCCTTATGTAAATCCAAATACTGGAGAAACGGTTCTTATTGATAATACTCAAATGCCTTCAAGTGATATATTGATCTCGCCAAGATTTGGATTTAATTACAATCATAAAGGAGAGAGTAAACTACAAATTAGAGGTGGATCTGGAGTATTTACAGGTCGTTTGCCTTTTGTATGGATAGGGAATCAAATATCTAGTCCAGAAGTTTTCTTTTTACAAGCAGTGGATCCAGATTTTAAATTTCCACAAGTTTGGAGAACTAATGTAGGAACAGATTATAAATTTGATGGTGGTTTAATACTAACCGCAGATGTTGCTTATACTAAAGACCTTAATGCTGCTCACGTACAAAACTGGGGATTATTGCCTCCCTCAGGAACTCTAGGTGGAGTAGATAATCGTCCTATTTATACTTCAGACGACCTTATTAATAATGCTTATGTAATGACAAATTCTGATAAGGGAAGAACATGGAATGCTTCACTGAAAGCTCAAAAAACTTTTGGAGAAGGTTTCTATACTATGCTAGCGTATAACTACCTTAATTCTGAAGATGTAAACTCTATTGAAGCTGAAATTACAGGAGATGCTTTTGCATTTAATGCAGCTTTAGGTGATGTAAATGCGGATGTTTTAGCTAATTCTAAATATGGAGATCAACATAGAGTTATAGGGGTTGCTAGTAAAAAATGGAAATATGGAAACGATAAATGGGCAACAACTATTTCTACATTTTTTGAATATGCTAAAGGCGGAAGATTTAATTATACGTATGGAGGAGATATTAATGGAGACGGATCTAATTTGAACGATTTAATTTATATTCCTACTTCTGCTGAAATTGGAGAAATGCAATTTGCTGGTGAAGGGCAAGGAGCAGCTTTCGATGCTTATATTGCACAGGATGATTATTTAAGTGATAGAAGAGGGCAATATGCAGAGCGTTATGGCGCAATTTCACCTTGGAGAAGTCGGTGGGATTTTAAATTATTACAAGACTATAATTTTAAGGTTAGCGAAAACAGAACAAACACAATTCAGTTTAGTGTAGATATGTTAAATGTTGGGAACTTAATCAGTTCAGACTGGGGATTAATCCAACAACCTAATAATGTACAACCTATTGGTGTATCTGTAGATCCTAGTACAAATGTTCCAACCTATTCTTTTGATACAAACTTAGAAGAAACATTTGGTTATGATGCAAGTCTTGCTTCAAGATGGCAAATACAATTTGGATTACGTTATATTTTCTAAGATATACGATTTTTAATTCTTAATTTTACGCCCCTAATTTAGGGGCGTTTTTTTATGATAAAATATAGCAGACTTACCAAAGAACAATTTGAAGAACTTCATCAAGAGTTTATTAATTTTTTAGCAACACAGTCCATAACAGGGGAAGAATGGAAGAAAATTAAAACCAATCAGCCTGAAGCGGCAGAAGAAGAGCTAGACATTTTTAGCGATTTAATTTGGGAAGGGGTTTTAAATAAAGCTAATTACCTAGAAAATATTTCTTCACAACAATTATTTCTTTTTAAAATTGAAGAGAAAACAATGAAGCTGATTGTTATAAAATCTACGAATGAGGCTATCGATTTTACTACAGTCAAAGGATATAAATGGTTGCAATCTCATTTTGCAGAAGATGAAGTGGAGTTTTTTACTGCAACGAAGGATTTTTCTAAAGATAAAAACAAGGATATTTTTTCTTTAATTCAACAAGGCGCAAGTATTACAAAAGGGGCGCTATTTACTTTTTTTGATAAGATTGTTAATTAGTACTCTTTAGATAGTAAGATTCTTTAACTAGAACTTTTTTGTCTTATGTCATCTATCGTTTAGCGTAGCGGTCATAAGTCTTTTTATTCATACCGCAAACTTTCAATAGGATCTAATTTTGCAGCTTTTGAAGCAGGATAAGAGCCAGCGATTACCGCCACTAAAAAGGTAATAATAGTAGCCCAAATCATTGGAACCCAAGGGAGAGAAAATTCAGAATTAAAAAAAGAAGAAAATGCAAATCCTGTAGCAATCCCTAAAAGTATTCCTAGAATACTTCCCAGTTGACCAATTACAATAGTTTCAATAAAAAATTGAGTAGCAATGGTAGTGTTTTTTGCACCCATCGCTTTTCTAACTCCAATTTCACGGGTACGTTCTGTAACAGAAACTAGCATAATATTCATCAGTGCAATAGAAGAGCCTAAGATGGTAATAATACTAATTATCCATCCGGCAGTTTCTAAAACACCTGTAATGCTAGCAATCCGATTTATAAGATCGTCACTGCGTTCCATTCCAAAATTATCATCTTCTAAAGGACTTAAGCCGCGAATATTCCTAAAGGTAATAATCGCTTCGTCTTGAGCGCTATCCAATAAAGCTTTATCCTTTACCATAATACTAATGGTGTAATTTATTCTGGGTTGCGTATAAATACTACGTGCTACTTGTATGGGAATTAACACTTTTAAATCTTGATTATTTCCGAAGGAAGATCCTTTAGATTCTAGTAATCCTACTATTTTAAATTTTACTCCTCGAATGCTTATGGTTTTCCCAATAGGGTCTTCACTTGTAAAAAAGGATTTTAAAAAATCGGAACCAATAATACAGACCTTATTGTTATTCTGAACATCAAATATGTTGAAATTTCTACCTCTTTCTACTTCAGTACCAGAGTTTTCAAGATAATATTCATTAATGCCATAAACCTGAACTTCAGGGTCTGTTTTTTGACTTTCGTATTTGATTTCTGCAGTTCGAGTTCCTGTAAATGAAATAGAGGTTTGCGTATAAGGATATTCGTAGATATCTACAAACTCTCGAATATTTTGGTAGCTAATAATTGGATTTATTTTTTCTCTTGCAGCGCCATGCGTCTGTATTCCAAAATCGTATCGCTGAATATTAAATGTATTGGAGCCCATAGAAGCAAAACTCCCAGAAATAGAGGTCTCCATTGCTTTTACAGCACTTAAAATTCCCACCAAAGACCAAATTCCAATTCCAATAATCACAATAGTAAGAATGGTCCTAAGTAATTGAGTTTTAATAGAGTTTAGCGCTATTTGTACATTTACCCAAAAAAGTGAAAACATAAAATTATGATGTTATTTATCCATTAGACTTATAATAGCCTATAAAGTTACCATTATTTTAAAATAACTGATAATTTAAATTAGAAATTAAGATATTTGCAGGAGAATAATGTTTGAAGGATTGAATAACTTAATGGTTGAAGGGGTAATCCTGAAACCACAAACTAAAAACTAAATAAATTGGCACAAAAACCATCCATACCCAAAGGCACTAGAGATTTTTCTCCTCAAGAAGTTGTAAAACGAAACTATATTATGGACATCATAAAAAGTTGTTTTACTACGTATGGGTATCAGCCAATAGAAACTCCTTCGTTTGAAAAGA
>JAUVAS010000071.1 GCA_030591585.1 Flavobacterium sp.
CGAATTAAAAAAATTATTAACAGACAAATAACAAAGTAATGGCACATCCAAAAAGAAAAATCTCAAGAACAAGAAGAGATAAAAGAAGAACACATTACAAAGCAACTACACCTCAAATTGCTACAGACCCAACAACTGGAGAATCTCATTTATACCATAGAGCACATTGGCATGAAGGGAAATTATACTACCGCGGACAGATTGTTATCGACGCTGTTGAAGAAGTAGAAGCATAGTAATACCTTTTATAAAAGACAAAAAAACTCTTGCATTTATGTGAGAGTTTTTTATTTTTTATTCATTTCTTCTAAAATAATGACAAAAACAGGTGCTTTTTGCTTGTTATTGGTGAAATTTTAGTAATTTCCGCTCAATTTTAAGGGTTTTCCGTTATTTGTGAAGCTAATTTATTGTACGAGTAAAATTACAGATGTAAGAAGCTATGTTCCAGATTCTGGGAACCATGGTGAATACTAGTGATGAATGTAACTTCCTGAAAATAAAGGAATGAAAAACATACATAAATATGAGAATACAACTTCGGCTACAGTATCTTTGTGCCTTCATGATTATGAAAAACAGCTTAAAAAAGGAGATAATTTAGTGTTTGCTTCTTTTGGAGGCGGATTTACTTGGGGAGCGATATACCTTACATGGGCATATAATTCCTAATTAATAATAGAATTTTAAAAACCAAAATTATGAATTTAAAAGATATTCAAGGCTTAATCAAGTTTGTTGCAAAATCGGGAGCAACCGAGGTAAAACTCGAAATGGATGATATTAAAATCACTATTAAAACTGGAGATAGTCATAAAGGAGAAACTACCATTATTCAGCAATTGCCAACGGTAGCCGCAGGAATGCCTCAAGTAGTTGTTCAACCTCAACTAGAAGCTACCCCTGTAGAAAAAGAAAGCACATCTTCAAATGAGGATTCAAAATACATCACAGTTAAATCTCCAATTATTGGGACTTTCTACAGAAAGTCTTCTCCAGATACCCCTTCATTTGTTGAGGTTGGAGATACTATAAAAGAAGGAGATGTTCTTTGTATTATTGAAGCAATGAAACTATTTAATGAAATTGAAAGTGAAGTGTCTGGTAAAATTGTGAAAGTTTTAGTCGATGACGCTACACCTGTAGAATTTGATCAACCGTTATTTTTAGTTGACCCCTCTTAAATAGTATTAATCCCAAATTTTAAATCCAAAACCCAACCTTTTTTTTGGAGCTTGAAATTTGATTTTTTAAAAAATTATGTTTAAAAAAATATTAATTGCCAATAGAGGAGAAATAGCTTTACGGATTATTCGTACTTGTAGAGAGATGGGAATTAAATCGGTTGCAGTTTACTCAACAGCAGATGCAGAAAGCCTTCATGTTCGTTTTGCTGATGAAGCGGTTTGTATCGGTCCTCCAGCAAGTAGTGAAAGTTATTTGAAAATTCCAAATATTATGGCTGCTGCAGAAATTACCAATGCAGATGCCATTCATCCAGGTTATGGATTTCTAGCTGAAAACGCTAAATTTTCAAAATTATGTGAAGAACATGGCATTAAATTTATAGGCGCTTCTGCAGATATGATTAATGGCATGGGAGATAAAGCAAATGCAAAAGAAACCATGAAGGCTGCAGGTGTACCCACTATTCCTGGAAGTGAGGGAATTATTGAATCTTTTGAAGAAGCCGAAAAACTTGCCAAAGAAATGGGTTACCCAGTAATGCTAAAAGCAACTGCTGGTGGTGGTGGAAAAGGAATGAGAGCTGTTTTGAAGGAAGAGAATCTTAAAAAACACTGGGACGATGCCAGACAAGAATCTATGGCTGCATTTAATAATAATGATATGTATATGGAGAAACTCATTGAAGAGCCACGCCATATAGAAATTCAAATTATTGGAGATAGCAACGGCGATGCGTGTCATCTTAGTGAAAGAGATTGTTCTATACAACGACGTCATCAAAAATTAGCAGAGGAAACCCCAAGTCCTTTTATGACTAAGAAACTCCGTAACGAAATGGGACTTGCAGCAGTAAAAGCAGCAGAATCTGTTAAATATGAAGGTGCAGGAACGGTAGAGTTTTTAGTAGATAAAAATCGAAATTTCTATTTTATGGAAATGAATACTCGAATACAAGTAGAGCATCCCATAACAGAACAAGTTATTATTGATTTCGACTTAATAAAAGAACAAATTAAAGTAGCTGCAGGAATACCAATAATTGGGAAAAATTATACTCCAAAACTACACTCAATAGAATGTAGAATTAACGCAGAAGATCCTTATAATGACTTTAGACCTTGTCCAGGAAAAATTACTGAATTAAATTCACCAGGAGGACACGGAATACGTTTAGACACTCATGTATATGCAGGATATACTATTCCTCCACATTACGATTCAATGATTGCTAAGTTGATTACAACTGCTCAAACACGAGAAGAAGCTATTAGTAAAATGAAAAGAGCTTTAGACGAATTTGTTATTGAAGGAATAAAAACTACAATTCCGTTTCACATTCAGTTAATGAACCATCCAGATTTTGTAGCGGGTAAATATACCACCGCATTTATGGATACTTTTGTGATGGAAGAACCTGAGGAGGAAGAATAAACACTTTTTATAACTCCGAATTAATCACAGTTCGGAGTTTTTTATTTAAGACAAGGACTATATTAAAAACGTTACTCCTTCATTATTTTTTTAGTAATACCTCCTTGGTCTGTTTGTATGTTAACTAAATACAAACCACTATGTAGATTTGTAACATCTATTTGTATAGTATTTTCTGTAGTAACCAAAACTTTTTTACCTAAAACATCATAGATTTCTATTATTTTAATATCAATACCTTCGTTATTAATATATAAAATATTGTTTACGGGGTTAGGGTAAATGCTTATACCCGCTAGACTATAATTGCTAACACCCAGCGTGCAATCATCACTAAAAACGATACCCTCTTGTACATCCCAATTATCATATGGAGGCATATCTCCATTAGTGGCAGCCACAGGATCATCTACCTCAATACAGGTAAAATTGGGATTTTCAAAAACGGTTAATTGATTTAATGAAATATTATTACCATTTTTTAAATTTATTGTAGTTTGATTAAGATTCGCATGAATATAAAGGCTTTCTAGTAGAGGATTATTACTGAAATCTAACTCAAAGAAAAAATTATTTGCTGAAAAAAAGTTATTCAAATTCACATTATTACTTAAATTAATTTCTGTTAAGGTATTTTCTTGGTCACAAATACCAGGCGGACAGTTATCAATATTTATATTTTCTAATAATAAATTGTTTGATACATCTAAACTTGTTAAAGCATTAAATTTACAAAGAAGTTTTTTTAAATTTGATAAACTACTTAAATCCACTTGTTCAACTTTAGTATTACTAAACCTCAAATCTTCTAAACTTATAAAACCTTCTATTCCAGTTAAATTATAAATAAACGGTGTAATAGGAGGGTCGCTACCTATAGCTAGCAGGGTAATATGGTCAATATCATCAGTCAATACTTGGCCGTCTAAAACGCCTTCTGTATCAATACCTTGTGTTATTAATTGTTGCTCAAACTCTGTATCTGGGATTAAGGTGTATTGAGCTAAAAGAGAATTTACAAACAAACCAAATATAATTAATAGTGTTATTTTTTTCATTTTCCTATTCCTTCATTACCTTTTTAACCAAAACTCCTTGGTCTGTTTGTATGTTAACTAGGTACAACCCATTATCTAAATTAGAAATATCTATTTGGGTAGTACTTTCTGTTGTAACCCAAACATTTTTACCTAAAACATCATAGATTTCTATTATCATAATATTAATTCCTTCGTTATTAATATATAAAATATTGCTTACGGGGTTAGGGTAAATGCTTATAGCTGCTAGACTATTATCGTTAACACCCAGTGTGCAATCTTCGCTAAACACTGCGCCTTCTTGTACATTCCAATTATCATAAGGAGGTATATCTCCATTAGTGGCAGCAACAGGGTCATCTACCTCAATACAGGTTAAATTTGGGTTTTCATTCGCACTAAAGTGGTTTAGAATTAAATTATTACCATTTTTGATATTTAATGAGATTAAATTTTCGTTAAATGATGCTGATAATGATTCTAGTTGGATGTTATTAGAAAAATCTAACTCAAAAAAATAGTTATGAACAGACAAAAATGATTTCAAATTCACATTATTACTTACATCAATTTCTGTTAAGGTATTTTCTTGGTCACAAATACCAGGCGGACAATTATCAATATCTATATTTTCTAATAAAAGATTATTTGATACATCTAAACTTGTTAAGGCGTTAAACTTACAAAGAAGTTTTTTTAAATTTGATAAATTACTTAAATCAACTTGTTCAACTTTATTATTACTAAATCTTAAATCTTCTAAACTTATAAAATCTTCTATTCCTGTTAAATCATAAATATATGGGGTAACAGGAGGATTTCCATCTAAAACTAGAAGTGTAATATGGTCTATATCGTCAGTCAATACTTGACCGTCAAGGATGCCTTCGGTATCTATATTTTGTGTGATTAACTTTTGCTCAAACTCTGCATCTGGGATTAAGGTGTATTGAGCTAAAAGAGAATTTACACAAAAACTCAACACAACTACTAGTTTTATTTTTTCCATTTATTCTATTTTATGAAAGAAACCCTGTTTAAATACAATGTAGTAACATGCAATCTAAAAAACAAAGTTTCTTTCTTTTTTGTTATTGGCTATTCATTGTTTTGTTTTTGTATTAAGGTTTCTTCTTGAGTACCATCAATAGAATTTTTAATAACATTATATAAACCTGGATCTAAATCATCAATCAGGTTTTCGTTGTTAATGCTCAATGAATCTTGAGGGGTAATAGTTACATTGGTGTTTAAAACATTATCGTTAAATTTAATGATAGTACCTCCTATAATTGGTGGGCTCCAGTAATTATCGTAACATTTTCTAGGCTGTTCATCGTCTATTTGCAAAATGCGTATTGCGGTATGGTTAGGATGTTCAATAGAGCCTGTATAATCATCATCATATCCAGTAGTAATACCATTGTATGAAAAGGTAGTATCATTGTATGGAGAGGGAAATACAAGAGATGAGTCTGTATTGCTACAGTTTACAAATTCATAATCAAACCCTCTTTGAAATAATGGCAAGTTTGTTGAATTGTTTGGAAAATATTCGGCGTATTCTCCTTTATAAGGTTTGTAAAGTTCTTTACGGTGTATGGTATCTATTACAAAATTTAAATCACCAAGAAATAATTCTTTTACCATCCAGCGCATTTTTAATCCTTGTGCAGATTTAAACTCTTTAAAACAATCACTACGAGTGTAACTCATAATGTTTTTAAACTCTGGATCAACATAGGGATTACCTTCACAATCTACAGCAAAAGAATCTTCGGAATTGTAACTACAATCAGTATTTAATACTACACCTTGATAATTATGATTATAAGGAGTAGCATTTGTCCCATTAAGATGATCGCCGCGATTTAATGCATTAAAGTTAGAGTCATTAACGTTTCTTGTAATATGTTCGCAAGCATCAGGCATATTTTCTTCACCTGGTTCATAGCCACCAAAAGTATGTTTTAAACCAAAAAAATGTCCAACTTCGTGGGCTAATTTATGATGGTTAAAGATGGAAGATAATATTCGTACTTTCATAAATGGGTCATTAGCTCCCACACCTCCTCCAGCTCCACCAATACCTTCACCTAAGTAGTCATGAATAAAAACATTGACAGATTTTTCTGAATAATAATTATTATCATAAGAAAAATCCATTAATTCATCAAAAATATTTGGGTTTTCAACTATATTAAAATCATAAAAATAAGTCTTATTGATATAGTCAAATCCATCATATTTAAAGAAGATATTAAATTGGTTATAGATCTTATTTAACATAGCTATGGCATTTAAAAAATCATTTTCTGTTTTTGGCAAATCATTAGAACCATCATCTCTGTTTATTTGACAAAAGTAAATTTTAAAAACATACGGACTGTCATCATCTGGTATTTGATTAATTTCATTAAATTGATCCAGAATACTTTCTGTTAAATCATCAAATGAATTGGTAACACACTTGAAATCATTTTGAGCATTTACATTTACAGTGATAGCCATAAATGTACAAAAGAATAAGATTTTTTTCATAATTAAGTAAATTAAGATTACTTAAACTATGTGGGGGAGAGTAAAACAATGCTAGCTATAAAGCTTTACATCTATAGTTTAATAGTTATAACACCTCAAATCTATAAAAAAAAAAAAACGGTTTCCAAAAGAATTTAACATTTATTTTAGACTAAATAAACTAAAATCTTTCATTCGTCCCTAGAATAGAACAGGTTAAGGTAATTGTTGTAAATATTATAATTCTATTTCTATAGAAGGTATTTATACAAAGCGTTTAATTAATGTTAAGTATTTTCTACTACTTGTTTTTCAGAAACTAAATAAGTAAATTTCAATTCTATGAAACGGGTTTATAAATTCCTTTTAAAAGTTGTTGTTTGGTTCATAACTATAAGTATTATTTGGGTGATAGCTTACAAATACGTTCCCGTTCCATACACTTCTTTAATGGCGGTTCGGCACTTTGAAGGGGATAAAAGCTACACCACCAAACACCAATGGAAACCTATAGGTGAAATATCTAAAGAATTACAATTAGCAGTTATTTGCTCTGAAGATCAGAACTTTTTAACGCATAACGGATTTGATATAAAAGCTTTAAAAGAAGCGTATTTAGAAAACCAAGAAGGAAAGAGAATACGTGGAGGAAGCACCATTTCTCAACAAACAGCCAAGAACGTTTTTTTATGGCAAGGAAGAACTTGGCTTAGGAAAGGATTAGAAGTTTGGTTTACTTTTTTAATTGAAACCATGTGGAGCAAGGAAAGAATTTTAGAAGTTTATTTAAATAGTATTGAAATGGGGAATGGTGTTTTTGGAGCGGAAGCAGCAGCAAAATACTGGTTTAATGTTTCGTCAAAAAACCTTAGCAGAAATCAAGCCTCTGCGATTGCAGCAATATTACCAAATCCAAGAAAATATAAAGCAAACCCCCCATCAAAGTTTATCAATTCCCGTAAGAAGTGGATACAAAGACAAATGCAAAATTTTGGTGAATTTAAATTAAAATAAAAAGCAACCATGACTATTCTTGAACTTAAATTTGAATTGCAACAACAATGTACAGAGCTTATCTCTATCAGGTTGGAAAGTATTCAGAAAACAATTAAAGATTTAGAATTTTCACTAAAAGATGAAACTAAATGTACAAGTGGAGATAAGCATCATACGGGCAGAGCGATGCTTCATATTGAAAGAGAAAATGCAGGAAGGCAGCTAAGTGAAATTGAAAAAGTAATGCGTCAATTAGACATGGTTGATATTGAGAACTCTTCAGAAGTTGTTAGGCTGGGAAGTATTACTGAAACAAATCAAGCTACTTTTTTTATGAGTATTTCAGTAGGAAAATTAGAAATCAATAATACTATTTACCTAGGGATTGCTCCTAACTCTCCCATTGGTCAAAACCTTTTAGGAAAGAAAAAAGGAGAGCAATTTAATTTTAACGGTAAAATTTATAAAGTATTAAAAGTGGATTAATACTCTTTTTAATTATAAATATGAGCTATTTTTTAATTTCAGTTCCTACTTTTTCAGGAAGTACTCGATACCCCATATTATACAAAGTGAACCCAAATATATCTGCATATTGCTCAATGGTTTTACTTACTGGAGTTCCTGCACCGTGACCTGCATCAGTTTCAATACGTATTAACACAGGATTGTTTCCTGCTTGTTTTTCTTGTAATTCGGCTGCAAATTTAAAACTGTGAGCAGGGACCACACGATCATCATGATCGCCGGTTGTAATTAATGTTGCAGGATATTCAACTCCTTTTTTTACATTATGAACAGGAGAATATCCCTTTAAATATTCAAACATTTCTTTATTGTCCTCTGCCGTTCCGTAGTCATAAGCCCAACCAGCACCTGCGGTAAATGTATGGTAACGCAACATGTCTAAAACACCCACAGCAGGTAATGCCACCTTCACTAAATCGGGTCGTTGTGTCATTACAGCTCCTACTAACAAGCCTCCGTTAGACCCTCCTCGAATTGCTAAATAATCGTTAGAGGTATAATTGTTTTTAATTAGGTATTCAGCAGCGGCAATAAAATCATTAAACACATTTTGCTTTTTTAATTGTGTTCCTGCATCGTGCCATTCTTTTCCATATTCTCCACCACCACGAAGGTTTGGCACAGCATACACGCCACCTTGTTCCATCCAAACCGAATTTGTAATACTGAAAGAAGGGGTAAGACTTATATTAAATCCACCATAACCATAAAGTATGGTTGGGTTTTTTCCGTTGAGTTTCAATCCTTTTTTATGTGTGATAATCATCGGGATTTTAGTCCCATCTTTTGAAATATAAAAAATCTGCTTGCTTTCAAAATTATCTGAATTGAAATCAATTTTAGACTTTCTGAATATTTTTGAAACACCTGTTGAAACATCGTATTTATATATACTACCAGGGGTTATATAATTTGTAAATGAGTAGTATAATTCTGTTTCTTCCTTCTTTGAACCAAAACCACTAATGGTTCCAACACCAGGAAGTTTCACATCTCTAATCAGTTTTCCATTATAATCATATTGCATCACTTTTGAAACCGCATCGATCATATATTCCGCAAAGAAAAATCCTCCTCCAATGGATGGGCTTAATACATTTTTGGTTTCAGAAATAAAATCTTCCCAATTCTCTGAAGCTGGATTAGAAGCATCAACCGTTACAATTTTTTTATTAGGAGCATTTAAGTTTGTCACCAAAAATAACTTTGTGCCTACATTTTCTATGATGTATGAAGTGCTTTCGGTATGATCCAGGATAGTAACTAAGGGACTATCGGGATTGCTTAAATCTTTAAGAAACAATTTGTTTCCAGAAGTAGAAACACTAGCTGTTATGGTCAAATATTTTTGATCTTCAGACACATAACCGCCCACATAGCGATGTTTTTCTGAAGCAATTCCTCCAAAAACCAACATATCTTCTTTTTGAGAAGTCCCTAGTTTATGATAGAATAATTTATGTTGATCTGTTTTTGCAGAAAGCTCACTTCCTTCAGGTTTGTCATAACTTGAATAATAGAATCCTTCATTTTTATACCAAGAGATTCCGCTAAATTTTACATCTATAAGCGTATCTTCAATTACTTTTTTGGTTTCAGTATTCATTACTAAAATCTTTCTCCAATCACTTCCTCCTTCAGAAATACTATAAGCTGCAATCTTTCCATTTTTTGAAAAACTTAGATTTCCAAGAGATATGGTTCCGTCTTCTTTAAACGTATTTGGATCTAGAAACACTTTGGCGGTACTTGGATTATCACCCGTTTTATAACGATAAATCACATACTGATTTTGAAGTCCATCATTTTTATAAAAGTAAGTAAAATCGCCTTCTTTAAAAGGAGCGCCTACTTTTTCATAATTCCAGATGGAAGTTAAACGCTTTTTTAATTCATCTCTAAAAGGGATTTTATCCAAATAGTCAAAAGTAACTTCATTCTGATTTTCAACCCAAGCTTCAGTTTCTTCACTTCTGTCATCTTCCAACCAACGGTAAGGATCTTTTACATCGGTTCCGAAATAATTGGTCACCGTATCTACTTTTTTAGTTTTTATATAATTCACTTTAATGGTTTCGTTGTTTTGTGCAGTTATTATTAGAGAAAAGATAAATAATAAAGGAAGTAGTATTTTTTTCATCATAAGAAATTTAAACAAAAATACTGAAAAACAATGGGATGGAATGTATCTTAAATTACATAAGATTTTCCGCTACAAGGTATTCGGCAATTTGAATTGCATTGGTTGCGGCACCTTTTCTAAGATTATCACTTACTATCCACATATTTAAAGTGTTTGCTTGAGTTTCATCTCTTCGTATTCTGCCAACAAAAACATCATCTTTTCCGTTGGCATAGATGGGCATTGGATAGGTATTGGTATCTGGATTGTCTTGCACTGTGATTCCTGAAGTTTCGTGTAAAATTCTCCGTACGTCGTTAAGATCAAAATCATTTTCAAACGCCACATTTACAGATTCGCTATGCCCTCCTGTAGTAGGAATACGCACGGCTGTTGCTGTAATTGAAAAGGTACGATCGTTTAATATTTTTTGAGGTTCGCGTGCTAGTTTCATTTCCTCTTTGGTATACCCATTAGCTTCAAACACATCGCAATGAGGGAGTGCATTTTTATGAATTGGATAGGGGTATGCCATTTCAGATTTAATGCCTTTTGTTTCATTTTCTAACTGATTCACTGCTTTTACACCTGTGCCAGAAACTGATTGATAGGTGGAAATTACCACCCGTTTCATTTTATATTTTTCATGAAGTGGCGCTAATGCCATCACTAATTGAATTGTAGAACAATTAGGGTTTGCAATAATTTTATCTTCAGAAGTTAGGGATGTTGCATTAATTTCTGGGACTACTAATTTTTTTGTAGAGTCCATTCTCCACGCTGAAGAATTATCGATTACGGTAGTTCCAATGTTAGCAAATTTTGGAGCCCATTCTAAAGAAATACTTCCTCCTGCGGAAAATAGTGCAATACCTGGTTTTTCTGAAACAGCCTCTTCAAGTCCAATTATGGTAATCCTGGTTCCTTTAAAAATAATTTCTTTTCCGATAGATTTTTTTGAGGCAACCACTAATAATTCTGAAACTGGAAAATTGCGTTCTTCCAGTAATTTTAACATAATAGTCCCTACCATTCCAGTAGCTCCAACAACTGCTATTTTCATACTTATTGCCCGAGTAGTCGGGTAACTTATGTATTCTCCACAGATGTGGAGAGATTATTATAATATATATATTATCAGCAAAAATACAGTTTAGTAAGGAAACTTTTCAAAATAAAAAGCTAAAAAAACCCTCCGAAGCTTTGAGCGAAGGAGGGTTAAGTTAGAATATATAGCGTAGCGGAACTGCTATTAATATATTATTTTTTAAGAAGATCTCTTATTTCGGCAAGTAACTCTTCTTGAGTTGGACCTGCTGGAGCAGCTGGAGCTTCTTCTACTGGTTTTTTAGTTTTGTTATAAGCTTTTACAATCATAAACAATACAAACCCAACAATAATTAGGTTGATAATTGCATTAATCCAGTTACCATACATAATCGCATTTTCTGCTGTTGTAACTGCTCCTTCAGTATCTAATACTGCTGGAGATAAAATAACTTTTAATTCAGCGAAGTTCATTCCTCCTGTAAAATGACCTACAATAGGCATCATAATATCTGAAACAAAACCTTTAACAACAAGGCCTAAGGCACCTGCAAGCAATACAGCAACAGATAAATCTATGACGTTGCCAGTCATAATAAATTTCTTAAATTCTTTTAACATAATGGTGTTTTTTTGTAAGTTAATAATGTGCAATTTAAAAAAAACATCGACGAATTACGATATGTTTTAAGATTTTGAGTATTATTTTCGACAAACTACACGTTTTACTCTTTGCGAGATAGCTGTGAGTAATTCGTAAGAGATAGAATTAATATTTTCAGAAAGGTTTTCAGCAGTATTTTTTTCGCCAAAAACAACCACTTCATCTCCTTCTTTACAATCAATATCTGTTATGTTTAACATAAGCATATCCATACAGACATTTCCAATAATAGGAGCCTTTTTGCCATGGATGGTTACCCAACCTTTCTCGTTGCCATACGCCCTACTAATTCCGTCTGCGTGACCAATAGGAATCGTTGCAGTTTTCAAATTAGTGTCACTTTTAAAGGCTCTGTTGTAGCCAACAGATTCTCCTTTTTCAATTAGATGAATTTGTGAAATAACAGATTTTAAAGTTGCAATTGGAATTAAATTTTTATTCTCTTTTTCTGAATTTCCAAAACCATACAAACCAATTCCACTGCGTACCATATCGAAATGAGCCTCAGGATAATTTAATATACCCGAAGTATTACACAGATGTTTCAAGGGAGTATATCCTAGTTTTTTAAGTAGCTTTTTTGAAATAATGTTGAAGGTTTCAACTTGTTTGTTAGAAAACGCTATTTCCAATTCATCTTCACTAGCTGCCAAATGAGAAAAAACAGATTTAACTTTGATTGAATCGGTTTCTTCTTGTTTAGAAATAATAAAATCTATATCTTTTTCTAAAAAGCCTAATCTGTTTAGCCCTGTATTAAACTTGATATGAACAGGATAATTAGTTTGTTTTTTAGCCGAAGCAACTTCAATAAAACGAGTTAAAATGGTTGGACTGTACAAGTTAGGTTCTAAACAATGATCTATCAATAGTTCAAGATTGATAGGTTGTGGGTGTAGCACAATAATTGGGACTCCAACACCTGCATCTCTAAGTGCCACTCCCTCATTTACATAAGCAACCGCTAAATAATCAGCACCTAATTTGACTAGTTCTTTTGCGATTTTAACCGAATCACTTCCGTAGGCAAAAGCCTTTACGACGGCTAAAAAATTTGTTTTGGGTTTTAATTTCGATTTTAAATAATTAAAATTCTTACCAAGAGCGGTAAGATTAATTTCTAA
>JAUVAS010000095.1 GCA_030591585.1 Flavobacterium sp.
GGAATATTTGGAGTATCTACAAATTTTATTTTTGTAGATGATTTAAAGTCAGATGATGTTTCATTTATTGAATATGGTTACGGAGGTTCTTATTCTCTAGGTGGTAATTTGATAAGACCGAGAAAAGGTGATTTTATTTTCCCTGGATTAAATGAAGGTGAATTGGTTGTTACTCAATTTATGATGTTAAACCTTGGACTACAAATTAAAACTTTTAATAAACTTTTTTTAACTCCACATTTTAATATAGCTTCTGTTGGCTTCGGTAATTTTGATGATTATATTGAAGATGCATTTAATCCAAAAGGCGATTGGCAATTTTCAGAAACTAGTAAGTTAATATCAGGTGGAATTACGGCTTCGTATAACTCCTTTTTAGGACCCGTTACTTTTGATGCTTCTTGGGTAAATAATATCAATAAAGTTAGGGTTTTCTTTGGTATTGGTATTCAATTTAATCGCTCTAATTGATTTTAAATTTTATTTAATTATGAAAATAGCTGCGGCACAATTAAGTCCAATCTTTTTAAACAAAGAAAAAACAGTTGAAAAAGCTTGCAAAACTATTTATGAAGCTGGTAAAAAAGGTGCAAAACTAATTGTTTTTCCCGAAGCGTTTATTTCTGGTTACCCAGATTGGGTTTGGCTAATTCCAAATAGTAAAGGTGCAGATTTAAACCAACTTTATTTAAAACTAGTAGAAAATGCAGTTTCTGTACCTGATAATTCCACATTAAAACTATGTAAGGCTGCAAAAGATGCAAGTATAAATGTAGTGATGGGTATGCATGAAAAAAATACTGAAACAAGTAATGCTAGCCTATATAATAGTCTTTTATTTATTAGTGATAAAGGTAAAATAATAGGTAAGCATCGAAAATTGATTCCAACAGGAGGAGAAAGATTAATATGGGCACAGGGAGGAGATGGAAGCTCCTTAAAAACTTATAATACTTCTGTAGGAAAACTAGGGGGATTAATTTGTTGGGAAACATTTATGCCTTTGGTTAGAAATGCCCTATACGAAAATGGAATTCAAATCCTAGCTAATCCTACCTGGGATAAAAGTGAAAATTGGTTAATTTCAATGCAACATATTGCAAGAGAAGGTGGGATGTTTATTATTAGTACCTGTCAAGCTCTTAAAATGGATGATATTCCAGATGAATACGGTTTTAAAAAACTATACCCAGAGGGAAGAGAATGGATCAATGTGGGTAATAGTTGCATTATTAATCCACAGGGCAAAATTATTTCAGGTCCATTAGAAGCTAAAGAAGGTATACTTTATGCAAATATTGACTTAAATGAAATTATTTCTGCCAAACGAATGTTTGATGTGGTTGGTCATTATGCTCGCCCTGATGTTTTTAAATTTAAAGTAAAATAATTTCTATATTTATAATTACATATGATTTGATATCTTTTGATTTTTAAATCATTAAATTTTCTACAGTGAATATAATCCAACTAATAAGTCTCGATAAAAACACCGTAATAAAAATTGATAAAGGCGAATTGATATCTTTTATAAATAACAATGAAGAGCTAATTCATCAAAAAGGAAGTCCTGGTTGGAAAAAATCTGATATTGAAATGTTTCCAATTATCGGACCTACCTCTACAAATGATAATAAAGTTTTCACACAAAAAGGCGAATGCATTCAAGGCCAACATGGCTTTTTAAGAGAGTTGGAATACCAATTAATTGAAAATTCTGAAACCAGAGTTATTTTAAAAAAAAATTATAAGGCAAATACTAAAATTAATAACTCAAGATTTCCTAAAAACTCTAATGAACCTTACGTTTTTTGGAGTTACGATTTTACTTTTACAAAATCTTTTAAATTAGATAATAAAGCATTAAAAATTCAATTTGAAATAACATCAGAAAAAGGTATGCCTTTTATGCTTGGTTATCATCCTGCTTTTAAATTATCGGGTAATTTAGATGAAACCATACAGATAAAAAATAAAAAAATCACAATTAAAGATGTTATTCAAAAAGGTGGTGCAGCTTATCCTTTTTTTGATGTAAATGAAATTACTTTAATCAAAAAAGAAGGGCAAAACATTCAAATTAAAGCCAAAGGTTTTGATAATATTATGTTTTGGACAGAGGTTGATAATATGGTTTGTTTAGAACCAATTACACAATACCCAGACTTATCAACACAAAATTATTCTGAAAAAAATATGAGAATTTCAAGTGGAAAAGAAGTGTTTTCGGTCGTTATTTCTCCCATTAAAGATTAAATTAAATACAAAACTCTTCACATTGTACGGTCGAAAGGACTAGAACCTTCGCACCGTGAGCCACTAAGACCCTAATCATTCCAATTTGTTTAATGCATCTCTATCTGAACTGACGATTAGCTTATTAATTATTTTTCAAACAAAGTTTCCATTTCTTCTAGGGTTTTTCCTTTAGTTTCCGGAATAAACTTCCATACAAATAGAATGATAATCACAATAAATCCTGAAAATAAAAAGTATGGTAATGCATTGTTCCAAACGCCACCGTCAACTTGTATTTTATTAGCATCACTCTCAACAATCATAGGGAAAGTTTGTGAGACAAAATAATTAGCCAACCATTGTGCTGCAACAGCAATAGACATAGCTACACTTCTAATTTTATTAGGGAAGATCTCTGATAAAATAACCCAAACCACTGGTCCCATAGACATGGCAAAGGATGCAATAAAAATTAAAACTCCTATCAAACTGATGATTCCTTCTGTTTGTGAAATTGCTGGCATTCCTGCTGCATTTACATTAGAATAATCGCTTAAGTAGAGTGTGAAGCCCATCATTAAAAAACCGATAAGCATACCAAACCCTCCAATCATCAAAAGAGGCTTTCTTCCTAGTTTATCAACCGTATACATAGCAATAAAAGTAAAGAGTAAGTTTACCGTTGCTAATAATATTTGCTGTAAGAGAATGTCTTCTTTCCCAAAACCAAGTGCTTGTTCAAAAATATCTGCTCCATAATACAAAACGGCATTAATTCCTGTAAACTGTTGTAATGCAGATAATACTGTACCAATTATAATAATAGGAAATAATGATTTACTAAAAATAGAAGCTTTCTCTGACTTATTATCTTTATGAATAGATTCTTGAATTTCTACAAATTCTTTATCGGCTATTTCTTTTCCATGTATTTGGGTTAAAATTATTTTTGCTTCTTCTTCTTTTCCCTTAATCATCACCCAACGTGGGCTTTTGGGCACAAAGAATAAAAGAATCAAAAATAACCCTGCTGGAATTAATTCTGACCAAAACATCTGTCTCCAACCATAAGCTATATTTTGCTCGTCGGTTAAATTATTCCCTATAAAATAAGTTGCTAAAAACACAACAAAAAACCCAATAACAATAGCTAACTGATAAAATGTAACCAACGTTCCTCTTTTTTCAGCTGGAGCAATTTCAGCAATATACATCGGTGCATTCATAGATGCAATACCAATACCTATACCTCCTAAAATTCTAAACATTACTAAAAGTGTAGTTGTCTCTGGTAAAAAAGATGGCATACCAGAACCCCAAGCAGAAATTGCAAATAAAATTGCAGCAATTATTAATGAGTTTTTTCTACCAATACTTTTGCTTAAAACTCCTGAAATTATTGCGCCAAACAAAGCGCCCAGCAATGCACTGCTAACTATAAATCCTTTTATGGCACCTGTAAGTTCAAAATATTTTGAAAAGTAAAATTGTGTTCCGTTAATTACCCCTGTGTCATACCCAAATAATAAACCTCCTAAGGTGATTACAATGGTGATAAAATAAATGTTGATTCTTTTGTTTGATATATTGCTCATAAATAAATTTTGTCTAGTTTATATAGTTATCTTCTTTCTTAATTATTCTTACTAAGATTATAAAGTTAATCAATCGGCATTAAATCTGAATAGCGTTTTCCCATTTTACGTAATCCTACATTATTAAAATGCACTTTATCTCCCATATCATCTAAATCAGAAGTTTTAATCATTTTAATATTACTATTTTCTAAACTATACGTTTCTAATATTTTATTAAATGCTTTCCAATCAGGTCTGTCAACACCAAAACTACCCAATTCACCAATTACAATTGGCATACCTTCATTATCACATTCCTTTCTGATTTTAGTAAATAGTGTATCTAGCTTTTCAGTATATGTATCAAATCGTTCTGGTTTTGCATCTGTTTCTCCTTGATGCCAAATCATTCCTTTAATAGTTCCTATTTTCTTTGCTTCTCCTATCATTTTTGTGAGGTTAGACCAAAGGTGCATTGTTCTATGTTCAGAATCATCTAACCAATGGTTTACACTACTAGCACCTACAGCTGTTGAAATTACTGCAACGGTTACATCTTCAGGGACTTTTTCTAACATTCCTAATCCAAAGCTATGGCCACAGTCTAATTTACGATACCAAGGAAAATTTAAGTTTATTGGTTCTTTTAATTTCACCCACTCTCCTTTTGTATTTATAGTAATTAAACGATTATTCGGAATAGTATCTTGAGGCATTATTTGTCCGTTACCTTCCATATTAGATTGGCCTGCCATTAAGTAGACCCATACTTTATCTTTTTTAGGTAATTTCTTAACAACTTCAACTTTTTTTGGGTAGTATTGTACCCTATTTTCTTTGAAATAGCGAACATAGTCAATTTCAAAAGTTTGTGGGAAAACAGATGTGTAATCAGGATTTTTAGGTAAGTTTCCTCCAACTGCACAGTTTAAAATCATATAAAATGGCTTTAAAAACGGATTGTCATCTTTAGAAATGTTTAATTCCTTATAAGTTTTATCGTAGTATTTTTGATTGTCTACAAAATATCTAATTCCTCTTTCATCCCATTCTATGGAGTAAACATGAAAATCATCAGAAAAATTACTGTGTTGCAATTCTTTTTTTTCTCCAATAAATTTTAGTTGCTTGTCTTTATCATTAAAAATTACTGTTCCTCTAACTCTAAATGGCATATGACCAACTTCTTCCATAATGTCAAGTTCACCGCAATAAGGCCAACCCTTATCCCATCTATTTTGACCTAACAACCATATTGCAGGCCATAAACCACGAGTTTCGGGTAGTTTGGCTCTAATATCAATTCTACCAAGGCTAAAATTAACTTTATCGCTTGTAATTATTCTTGATGCCGACCAATAGTTTTTATGTTCTTTATCTTTTTTAGCTGTAATGATTAATTTACCATCTTTTACTTTAGTATTCTCTTTACGATACCAGACTTTTTCGTTGTTTCCCCAACCACATAAATCCGGACAACCGTTTCCTAACTCATGTGACCAAGAGTTTTTATTTAACGCATCACCATTAAATTCATCTTGCCAAACCAAGTGATAATCTTCGTATTCTAATGGTGAAATGTAAGCACTATCTTTTCTAACAATTTCTTTTCTTTTATCTAATACTTTTCCTAAAATATCTTTATTCCATACTTCTTCGAATAGTAATTTATGAGCTTCATCATTCATGTGAACCCCGTCACCACTGTCATATTCTGGACGTATTTCTCCACCCCAACTTGCGAGTCCTTTCCAAAAATCGAGTGTATTTCTACCATATCGTGTATCTGTTGAGTCTTTTAATTTTTCTTGTAAAAGTCTCTTTTCTTTTGAAAAATTTCTGCCCTGAGGTGTACTAATCCAGTATAGTATTTTTTGTACATCTAAAGCATTTGTAATTTTTGTATAATTATCTAGTTGCTCTTTTAACGAAAAGCCTGAACTTGCATCATTACTTGGCAAGTTTATTAAAACAACATCTGGTTTAAATGATATAGCCTTTGATACATTGTGTTCTACATCTGATTTTGGTCTATCTTCAATAATTGTTGCATCTAAAGGCAATAAGTGATAAGTAGTATAACCACCAACAGCCAAGTTTATAACTTCATTGTATCCGTTTTTTTCAATTACTTTTCTACGAAAACGATTTACCCATGCATTTTTAGAATCTTTTGGTCCTGTTCCTGCAGCAGTTGACGATCCTATAACCACTATTCTTATTGCATCTTCTTTATTTCCGCTAATTACGTCATTATAATCGTTAGGTATTTGACGAATATTAGCGAAATAACTCACTTCATCTTTCCCTGTAGATTTTTTATTTAAATCTACAAATAATGCTATTTTATTAAACGATGGTGTTCCAAAAACAGCATCTTTAAAATTGAAAACTAAGGTTTCCCATTCATTTACTCTTGTGTTTACAACTGAAATATTTGTGTCTGAACCACCATCCTTAGAACCTTCTAATTTAAAACTAAACGAACCCAAATGATCCATAAAAACATCTATTGTAAATCTATTCCCGTTACTTATTTGAATAGGGTTCTTTAACTCAGTTGCAATACCCGACCAAACACTAGCGTCTGAAGCTCTAATTATTTCTCCAGCAATATTACCCTCTTTTTTAATGGTTTTAAAAATGTAATTAGTACTGGTTAAATGACCGTTAGAAAAGTAATAAAATTCTTGATGGCTTTTATTACTTAAGTTTAATACCTCTTGACTTTTAACACCAGAATAGTATAGTACTAGAATTAATAGAATTAATGTTTTTTTCATAATTTAAATGAAATTACTCAGTTACAGTAAATGATTCTTTTAAAGATGCTGTTGAATCCCCTCCAATCCATACTTCAAAATCTCCTGATTCAACTTCCCATTTTTTATTGACCGTATAAA
>JAUVAS010000061.1 GCA_030591585.1 Flavobacterium sp.
AGAATTACAAAATATTTCTGAAGACTATTCATTACTAGCCATACAAGGGCCAAAAGCAGTTGAAGCTATGCAATCACTTACTTCAGTAGATTTATCTGAAATTAAATTTTACCATTTTAAGGTAGCAGATTTTGCAGGAATTGAAAATATAATTATTAGCGCTACTGGCTATACAGGTAGTGGTGGGTTCGAAATTTACTGTAAGAATAGCGAAGTAGAACAAGTTTGGAACAAAGTTTTTGAAGCAGGTGCAGACTTCGGAATAAAACCTATCGGACTTGCAGCAAGAGATACTTTACGACTTGAAATGGGGTATTGTCTTTACGGAAATGACATAAACGACACCACTTCTCCTATTGAAGCCGGATTGGGATGGATAACCAAATTTACTAAAGAATTCACCAACTCTGAAGCCTTAAAACTTCAAAAAGAAGAAGGAATTTCAAGAAGATTAATTGCTTTCCAATTAAACGAAAGAGGAATTCCTCGTCATGATTACGAAATTGTAGATGACAACGGAAATAATATTGGTATGGTAACTAGTGGAACGATGTCTCCATCCTTAGGAATTGGAATTGGATTGGGGTACGTAACCACAGAGCATAAAAAAGTAGGAACCCAGATTAATATTCAAATTCGTAAAAAAGCAGTATCTGCAACCATTGTAAAATTACCTTTTTACAAAGGATAATTGCTAGGAAATATGCTTTAAATGGTAGAATAGCTACAATTACAAAAAAATAAATGATACTTAAAATAATAAAAAGGAACTAAGTTCAAACCTTTGTGGTTTCCTACATTTTTCTATTTTTGTAAAATATAAAACACTATTACTATGGGAAGAGCTTTTGAATTTAGAAAGGCAAGAAAAATGAAACGTTGGTCTGCAATGTCCAAGGCGTTTACACGTATTGGAAAAGACATTGTAATGGCAGTGAAAGAAGGGGGTCCAAACCCGGATTCTAACTCTCGTTTACGTGCAGTTATTCAGAATGCAAAAGCAGTTAATATGCCCAAGGATAATGTGGAACGTGCTATAAAAAAGGCTTCAGAAAAAGGTCTGGGAGATTTCAAAGAAGTTCTTTTTGAGGGCTATGCTCCCCACGGAATCGCTATTTTAGTAGAAACAGCAACAGATAATAATACCCGAACCGTTGCAAATGTTCGTGCTTGTTTTAGTAAATGTGATGGAAATATGGGGACTTCTGGTTCTGTTATTTTCATGTTTGATCATACGTGTAATTTTAGGATTAACCCTGAAGAAATAGATGTAGAAGAACTAGAATTAGAGTTAATAGATTATGGTGTAGATGAAGTTTTTGAAGATGAAGACGGAATTTTAATATACGCTCCATTTGAAAGTTTTGGTGCCATACAATCTGCTTTAGAAGAAAAGAAATTTGAAATATTATCTTCTGGTTTTGAACGAATCCCACAAGTAACCAAAAAACTTACCGAAGAGCAAACTGCCGATGTTGATAAATTACTAGAAAAGCTAGATGATGATGATGATGTGCAGAACGTGTATCATACTATGGATGAAAGCTAACTAAGAATATTCAACTACCTTTCCTTCTACCCCTTTGTAGAATTCTTTTAAAAATTTAGTATCCGGTTTTATATCTCCAGTAGTATAAAACGGGTCTCCAATAGTTACGGTTTTCGTTTTATAATTAAAGGATACGGGCATAATAGGAACTTTTGCTAAATGCGCAATATAGTAATAACCCGTTCTCCATTCTTTTACTTTTTTTCGAGTGCCTTCAGGAGCCATGGCTAATCTAAACTCCTCTTTAGAATTAAATATCTCTGCAATAGCTTCTACCTTATTTTGATTTTTAGATCGATCTAAAGGTGCTCCGCCCATCCACTTAAAATAATAACCAAAAGGCCAGATAAACAGTTCCTTTTTTCCAACAAAATTAACCATTACACCTAATGTTTTTCTTGTGAAAATGGCAATATAAAAATCGTTCCAGCTAGTATGAGGCACTACAATCATCACGACTTTTTTAATTTCTTTTTCTTTAAAGTCTCCAATGATTTTCCAACCAAGTATTTTGTAGAAAATATATTTATAAATATTCATAACAGATGCTAAATTACATCTTTAAATACATTGATCGTAGTTTTTTTCGAGTCATTATTGTTGCCCAATCCTCACCTAAAGCATTTTCCCAAAGAGGAACTAATCCTAATGCAACATCTATCATAGTTTCTATTTGGTCTTCAGTAAGGCCTTTACAAATGTTAGCTGGAATTTCAATTTTATGTTTTTCAATCATTTTTCTAAACAGTGCAACTCCTTCAGGATAGTATTCACCTAGGTGATTAAATACGATGCAATTACCGATACCATGTTTTGTTCCTAAAACATAAGACATCCCGTAACTCATCGCATGAGCAATACCTACTTGAGAATAAGCAATACTCATTCCTCCATGCCACGATGCCATCATTAATTTTGCCCTTGAATCTTCTTTAGTAATAGTGTCATCTAGAAATATCTCTTTACATAAATCATACGCTTTTTCACCGTAGCTTTGACTAAATGCGTTTAAGAACGTTCCATTTAGCGATTCTACACAATGAATAAAGCAATCCATACCCGTAAAAAACCATTGATTAGTTGCTACTCCTTGTGTTAAATTTGGATCTAAAACCACTTGATCAAAAGGAGTAAAATCACTGTTAATCCCTAGTTTAATTTTTGGTCCAGAGAGCACAGTAGTTCTTGACACCTCTGCTCCTGTTCCAGAAATAGTAGGTATTCCAACGTGATATATTGCTTTGTTTTTCACCAAATCCCAGCCTTGGTAATCGGCTGCACTTCCTTTATTGGTTAACATTATTGAAACAGCTTTAGCAATATCTAATATAGATCCTCCACCTATACCAATAATCCCAGAAGGTTTGTAATTAAATTCTGCTTTTATCTCTTTTACAATCTCATCTATTTGAGTTGTTTTTGGCTCTTCTTTTGTTGAAACAAATAATAATTTATCGTTAAAACGGAGATTAATTCTATCTATAAATGCTTTATTTTCTATAAAAACATCATCAACTACAAAAATAAACGGTGCTTTATTTTTTCTTTTTGGAGCGATAATGGTTGTTAACTGATCAAAACATCCTCTCCCAAATACAACCTTTGGAACCATTGGAAAGTTTCTGTACTTATCGTTTGGAGTATTATCTGTATTTTTGTTTTCTTCTTTAAGTACTTTGTTTGCTCTTATTAAATCTTCGGGAGTATCTATTTCTATACTCTGAGTATTTGAGATCGCCATTTTAATATTTTTTCCATATTCTAAATAACGAATACATTCAATTTTTTCAGCAGCTTCTAAAGTTCGCATTGGTAAATTATAAAAATCCATCAATGCTTGTTTTCTAAAAGCATAAATTCCTTTATGTTTATAATATTGTACATCAGCATTTTTATCTCTTGGATATGGAATTGGAGATCGAGAGAAATACAACGCATAACTATCTTTATCAACAATTACCTTCACACAATTTGGATCACTAATTTCTTTCCAATCATGTATTTCAGTCATTAAGGATGCTAAATCAATTTTATCTGAGTCTACTCCTTTAAAAACATTCAACACTTGTTCTAACCCTTCCTTGCTGGTAAAAGGCTCATCACCTTGCACATTTACAACAATATCGATATCCATATGTTCCACCGCTTCAGCGATTCTATCACTTCCGCAGTCATGCTCTTTTTTACTCATTATAGCCTTGCCTCCACTAAGTTCAATTTCATTAAAAATGATTTTGCTATCGGTAACTACATAAACTTCATCAAAAAGATTGGTTTCTTTAGCGGCTTCGTAGGTTCTAACAATTACTGGCTTACCACCTAAATCTTGCATTAATTTTCCTGGAAAACGAGATGCGCCATAACGCGCAGGAATCATTGCTATTATTTTCATTCTTTTTGGTTAGATATTTTATGTTAGATGTACTTTCCCTAATATGGTTGCTTATTATTTTTAATTAATTAATATATCAAATAAGCTGAAAAGCTTAGCAAAAATAAGCAACTTAAAGCATTAAATGATTAATTAGTGTCATCAAAAAAATCATCTTTAAATCCGATGAGGTATAATTTTTCTTTTGCGCGAGTTATCGCTGTGTACAACCACCGCAAATAGTCTTTATCAATTCCGTTAGGTAAATAGGGTTGTTCAACAAATACTGTATTCCATTGCCCTCCTTGAGATTTATGGCAAGTAATTGCATACGAGAACTTTACTTGTAAAGCATTAAAATAAACATTCTTTTTTACCGAAAGAAACTTTTTATATTTTGAAGTTAAATGCTCATAATCTTTCATCACTTCTTGATATAATTTATTTGAATCTTCATATGATAGTGATGGCGTTTCTGAAAGAAGTGTGTCTAATAACAAGACGGTTTCAAAAGGTTTCAAATTGGGATAATCAATCATTCTAACGTTTACCGTTGCGAATTTGAAACCATATAATTCTTTAATACTGAATATTTCTAAGACTTCAATTATATCACCATTAGCAATAAAACCCGCTTCACTTTGATTTTCTATCCAGAAATAATTATTCTTAACCACCATTAAATAATCTCCTGAGGCTAATTCTTGTTCCTGAAAAAGAATTCTGCTCCGTATATGTTGATTGTATAAATTAGCTCTTTTATTAGATCGAACTATAAATACTGTGTCCTCATTCCCTATGTTAGAATACGAATCATTAATTGCATCCATTAATTCTTCACCATCTATAGGTCTAATAACTTCAGGGAAATTAGCTTCTTGTAATTTAAAGTTTTCATAAAAACCTTCTTCTAATTGATTTCTGATTTTTGTAGCATTAAAAAGAATTCCACTATCTTTTTGCTGTCTCACTACGTCATCTAATTCAATGGTAATCACTTCTTTGTTATAATGGTTTTCTAATATATGTCTATCCAATGCTGGACTTACATCAAGTTTTACAGGAGGTAATTGAGCTGTATCACCTATTAAAAACAATCTACATTGGTGTCCGCTATACACATATTGCATTAAATCGTCTAATAACGATCCGTTTTCAAAAAGTTTGGATTCTTGATTTATATCTGGAATCATAGAAGCCTCATCAACAATAAAAATTGTATTTCGGTGCTTATTTTTTTGTAAAGTAAAAGAAACTCCTCCTCCTTTTTGAGCTTTTGGGTAGTATATTTTTTTATGAATTGTAAATGCCTCTTTTTGTGAGTAGTTACTAATTACTTTTGCGGCCATGCCTGTAGGAGCCAATAAAACAACAGATTTCTTAACTTTCCATATATTTTTCACCAATGTTCCAACAATTGTAGTTTTACCTGTTCCTGCATAACCTTTCAATAAAAAAACTAAATTGTTATTTTTACTAACAATAAAATCAGCAATTAAATGTAAAGCGCTATCTTGCTTACTTGTAGGCGTATGCGGAAAATCTTTTAGTAAATCATTAAGAAATTGAGGTCTATTCATTTTGCAAATATGCTAAAAGGGTTAAAGATAGCTATGTTTTTTTCAGAATTTACTTTTACGAATAAAAAAAAATTGTAGATTTGCGAGTAGCATTAATTTATTAAAATAATCTTCATTTATATATTATGATTTTAAATATCGTTCTTGGCACATTAATATGTATAGGCTTAGCCGTATTATTAGAAAAGTATGTTCCCCTTAAATTAAACCCTGTTATCTCTGTTGTACTATGGGCTGTAATTCTATTTTTAGGCTATAGTTTATACAAGTCTATCAATGGACCTGTTGAGTTTAACAAAGTAAAAGAAGCTCGTTACGCAAAAGTAATTGTGAACTTAAAAGATATTAGATCTGCTGAATTAGCCCATCAACAACTAACCGGAAGTTATACAGGAAGTTTTGATAGCTTGGTTCGTTTTATAGATACTGCACAATATGCAATTATTGAAAGGCGAGATACTAGTTATGCTGATGTTGAAAAGAACAAAGCTTATGGCTTAGGAAATGACGGAGGGTATTACATAGAAGACATTATTATTGACACCTTAGGTTTTTCATCTGTAAAAGATTCTCTTTTTGGAACAACAGATCGTTATAAAACAATGATGAATATTCCTTTGGAGGTTGCAGATGGAGCACAGTTTGAATTAAGCGCAGGCAAATATGAAAAAAATGGAGATTTATACTCTGTTTTTGAAGCTAGAGTGTCTAAAAAAGTTATACTAAGCGATCAGAATCCTGACCTATTATATCAAGAAGAGGATTTGATTTCAGTAGATGGAATTAATGGTCCTTATGTGAAAGTTGGTGCGATGGATGATATTGATACAAGTGGAAACTGGCCAAAAGGTTATGACATACCTAAAGGAAACTAAACATAGCAATACAAAATCAAATAATAGATTGTCCGTTCAATTGTCATTGTCCGGACTTTCTTTTTTAGTAACAGACGCTACAACAAATGAAGTAGTTTTCTTTTCTGAAAAAGAATATCAAAACTCGCATTCTCCAGAGGAGTTATTAATAAATTTAACCTCCTCTTTTTCTGATCAATTAGAACTTAAAGAAAACTTTAGTGACGTTACAATAATTTATGCAACGACACTTTATGCATTAGTTCCTACTCCCTTATTTGATGAAAAAATGGCGAGTGAATATCTAAAACTAAATTCTAAAATATTAGCTAACGATTTTATAGCTTACGATACACTAGAAAATAACGATATCACTATTGTTTATATACCTTATATAAACATCAATAACTTTTTATTTGAACGTTTCGGAAATTTTAAATACTATCATTCCACAACATTGTTGTTAAAGTATATTCTGAATATTGAAAAACATACAACCGAATCGAAAATTTATATAAATGTTGAGAAGGATAATTTCGACATTATCATTGTAAAAGATGGAGAGTTGTTATTATGTAATACTTATGAGTACAAAACTCCCGAAGATTTTATTTACTATATACTATTCTGTTTGGAGCAATTAAAATTAAATCCCGATAATATTAAGTGCGTATTATCTGGAGTTATAGAAGAAAGTGATGCTTATCATTCTATTCTTTTTACATATATACGTCATATTTCATTTATTAACTCTGAAGGCTTGTTAGAAATAAATGCAGATACTAATTCTAAGCATCATAACCTCCTTCTTAAACTTAGTCAATAGTGCGAATCATTTCAGGAAAATATAAAGGAAAACTATTAATGGCTCCTAAAAAGTTGCCTGTCAGACCCACCACAGATTTTGCTAAAGAAGCGCTATTTAATATTCTTAATAATAAACTCTATTTTGATGAAGTTTCACTTTTAGATCTTTTTGCTGGAACAGGAAATATAAGTTATGAATTTGCATCAAGAGGAACAAATACCATTACCGCTGTAGATTCACATTATGGTTGTGTAAAATATATCAATACAATTTCTGAAGAACTTGATTTTTCAATTAAAACAGTAAAGTCAGATGTTTTAAAGTATCTTTCCATGACCCCTTTTACATTCGATGTTATTTTTGCAGACCCTCCCTATAATCTAACACAAGAAAAATTTGAAGCTATTGTTACAAAGATTTTTGAAAAGAATTTATTAAATGAAGAGGGAATGTTAATTATTGAACATTCTAAACATACTGATTTATCTAACATGGAAAGTTTTACAGAAGCCAGAAGATATGGTGGTTCTGTGTTTAGTTTTTTTAACCCTTCTAGGGTTTAAAACCCTAGAAGGGTTAAAAAAAAGCAGACCTATAAGCCGGATTCTGTACCCCAATTTGCATCGAGATTCTCATCATTTATCTAAAAACACTGTTGCCAATATCCTTTATCTACCTACCCTCCTGTATTGGGCGGGAACCCTCAAGCACAGGTTTACGTGGTATTGCACCGCATAGAGTTTACATGATTTCACTACAGCATTACCTGTACATCCTTTCTGTTGCACTATTCCTAATACGCCAAAACGTACCGACGGCCGTTAGCCGCTATGCTTCCCTATGGTGTCCGGACTTTCCTCTTTATCTTGAACTTGATTCAAGACCTTTTCAATACTATTAAAAAGGTACCCAGATAAGCTGAGCATAAAACGATGAGACGGTCTGCTTTGCAAAAGTAATTTAAAAAATATCAAAATTAAAGAAGTTACTATTGTTAATAAAAAAAATAAATTTAGAAAGGTAATTTTCAATTTAGTCTTGACTATTTTTATCTTTGTTTTTATTCAATTCTATGGAACATTTTATAGTATCAGCCAGAAAATACAGACCTGCCCATTTTAATGAGGTTGTAGGTCAACAGGCTATTACCAATACTCTAGAAAAAGCCATAGAAAACGATCATTTAGCTCAGGCGCTCTTGTTTACAGGACCTCGTGGCGTTGGAAAAACTACTTGTGCTCGTATTTTGGCAAAACAAATTAATCAAGATGGTACAGAGAAAGATGATGAAGATTTTGCTTTTAATATTTTTGAATTAGATGCAGCTTCCAACAACTCGGTAGATGATATCCGTAATTTAATAGATCAAGTTCGCATTCCACCACAAGTGGGGAATTATAAGGTGTACATTATAGATGAGGTACATATGCTATCTTCAGCTGCATTTAATGCATTTCTGAAAACATTAGAAGAACCTCCAAATCATGCCATCTTTATTTTAGCAACTACAGAAAAGCATAAGATAATTCCAACCATACTTTCACGTTGCCAGATATTCGATTTTAGACGAATCACTGTAAAAGACATTAAAACTCATTTGGCTAAGGTTGCTAAATCTGAAGGAATTGATGCCGAGGATGATGCGTTACATATCATCGCTCAAAAAGCAGATGGTGCGTTACGTGATGCACTTTCTATATTCGATAGAGTGGTAAGTTTCTCTGGAAAACACATGACTAGAGAAGCAGTTACCGAAAACCTAAATGTATTAGATTATACTTACTTTTTTCAGGTAACAGATTTACTTTTAGAGAATAATATTCCAAGCGCATTGGTTTTATATAATGATATTTTAGCCAAAGGATTTGATGGACATCACTTTGTTATGGGATTGGCTTCTCATTTTAGAGATTTGTTAGTGTGTAAAACCCCTGAAACCATTGAATTGTTAGAAGTAGGAGAGCAAGTAAAACAAATGTATTTAGAACAATCTAAAAAAACCTCTCATTCTTTTTTAATAGAAGCTATCGAAATCGCTAATTCTTGTGATTTAAAATACAAAACTAGCAGAAACCAACGATTACTAGTGGAACTGTGCTTAATGCAACTTGCTTCTATTACTTTTAATTCTGATGCTTCAGAAGAAAAAAAAAAGTCTAAACTAAACGAAAATATTAATTCTATTCCTTTTGTAATTCCTCCCTCCTATTATTCTAATGAAAATGGAGAAGTCAAAGAAATAATTAAAGAGAAGGTTATTGTTGCTAAACCTAAAGAGAATGCTTCAGAGGCTAAAAAAGATGTTTCAGTTAAACAAAAAGAAACTCTGATTGAAGTGCCCAAGCCTGAAATTAAAAAGCCTCAGATAGTATCAGAACGAACTACAAAAAAAGTATCTGCATTATCTTTAAAAAGTATTCAGAAAAAATATGAGTTAAAAGAAGAACAGGCAGCTAAAAAGCCTGTTCATATTGACCTGCCAACTGAAGCATTTTCAGAAAAAGAAATGGTAGAAGCTTGGAACCTGTATGCTAAAAAAGTAGAAAAAGAAGGTAAATATAATTTACTATCACACCTTACTATGGGTGTTCCTAAACTAGAAGGGAATACCATAAAATTAGAATTTCCAAACAATACCATAAAAGTTGAAGTAGAACGTGCTAAATATGAGCTTCTTACTTTTTTAAAGGAATCCCTAAAAAACTTTGACATCGACTTAGAGATTACTGTTAATGAAACTGCCGAAAAAAAATACGCCTATACTCCTATTGAAAAATATGAAAAATTAAAGGAGAAAAACCCAATGATAGATCAACTAAGAAAAGAATTTGGACTTGAAATAAATTAAAATGCTAGGATTAAAATTACCAACAGACCCTCGCTGGGTAAATATAGTAGAGAAAAATATTGAAGAAATTCTTACAGACCATGCTTTTTGCGAGATAAAAGCATCTTCTACGGCTATTTCATTAATGGTTTCGTTTCCAGAATATACAGAGCTGGTGCAAGAAATGCCAAAATTAGCCAAAGAAGAAATGTGTCATTTTGAATTGGTTCACGATATTATTATATCCAGAGGTTGGATTTTAGGGAGAGACCGTAAAGACCATTATGTGGTTAAATTGCTTACATTTTTTCCTAAAGGAGGAAGCAGAACTACACAATTAGTTCACCGATTATTATATGCTGCATTAATAGAAGCTCGGAGCTGCGAGCGTTTTAAAGTTTTGGCAGACAATCTTCAGGATAAAGAATTGTCAGTATTCTTTAGAAGTCTTATGGAAAGCGAAGCTGGACATTATATGCTGTTCTTAAAATTTGCTAGACAATATGGTGATCGAAAAGAAGTAGATCAAAAATGGGAAGAGCTACTCACTTTTGAAGCCGAGATTATGAAGGGTCTAGGAACGAGTGAAACTGTTCATGGCTAGTATTTTTTAATCCCTTCTAATTACAAGTTCTCATTGTACAAACTCCTTACAATACCGTCTGATAGCCCTATTTTAGGAACATACACACATTCTGCACCGCTCCATTTCATTGCAGATAAATATATTTTTAAAGCAGGAATAATTACATCTGCACGATCTGGATTCATACCAAGTTTAATAATTCGTTCTTCATAACTAAGCTTGCTTATACTTTCTAAATATTCATACAAATAAGAATAACTTAAGGGTTTTCCTGGATTTGTTCCACTATGTTTGTAAGTACTATTAATGTTTCCTCCTGTTCCCAATAGAGTAATATGTGAATATTGCTTTGTGTGCAGCTTAATCCAATCTTTTACTTCATTCCAAATAGAATCTTTAATTAAATTATTAATCAGTCTTACGGTACCTAATTTAAAAGATCTTGACGCTACAGTTTGCTTATTAGCATAAATAGTAAGTTCTGTGCTTCCTCCACCAACATCTACATATAGAAATACTTTATCATGTTTTAAATATTCTTTAATGTTGGTTGTTGCAATAATCGCAGCTTCATCATTCCCATTGATAATTTCAATTTTAATTCCTGTTTTTTTATGAAGTTTTTCGACAATCTTACCCCCATTTTTTGCATCTCTCATAGCTGAGGTAGCACAAGCACGGTATTTATCAACCTCATGAATCTTCATCAATAAACTAAATGCCTTTAAGGCATCTTTCATACGTTTATAATTACTTTTTGAAATATTTTCTTTCACAAAAACATCTGCTCCTAACCGAATAGGTACCCGAATTAATGAAGTTTTCTTAAAATGAGGTTCTTCCCCATTTTGAATTATCACTGTAGAAATCAATAAACGTATAGCATTGGAGCCAATATCGATAGCACCATATTTTTCAATGTGTAACATAAACTATTTCTCATTTTTGGGTTTTAAATCTCTTGGAAAAACCATTTGTTTTGTAATTCCGTAGTTAGCATTTTTCCAATCTTCTACAGAAAATTCTATTTCTACAAATCCACAAGTAGGAAGGTTATCTGTATAATTATCTCCCAACATATTTACGATGGATGTGAATGCGTGATTATGCCCTACAATCATAACTCGATCTAATGAATTATCTATGCTTTTAATTACTTCCATTACTTGTTGTCCGCTAAAATCATATAAGTTATGATTTAATATAAAGTTATCATCAGTAATATTCCAGGCTTCTTTAAAATATTGAGCTGTCATTTTTGTTCTGGTTGCATCACTTACAATCATTTTTTGTGGAGCTGTAGTATTGGTTTTTATATACTCCGAAACCAACATGGCATCTCTTTTACCTCTTCCTTTCAATGGTCGTTTATGATCTCCTAAATCGTGTTTCCAAGAAGATTTCGCATGACGTAACAGGTATAGTGTTTTCAAAAAAAAATATTTATATATTACTGATATTTAACTATTTGAACATTATTAATTAACCTTATCATTAAGGTGACAATCGGTCTATTTTCCAATCATATCCTTCTAAAGTATAAAGAATTCTATCGTGTAATCTATTAGGTCTTCCCTGCCAAAATTCAATAGAAATTGGCGACACTAAATAGCCTCCCCAAAAATCTGGTCGAATCACTTTTTCATCTTTATATTTCTCTTCTAAAAGGTTCAGTTTTCCACTTAATACTTCTCTGTTTTCTATAACATTGCTTTGATCTGAAACAATAGCTCCTAGCCTACTTCCTAAAGGTCTAGAATCAAAATAATTATCTGATACCTCTTTTGATGTTTTACTAGCTTTTCCTTTAATAATTACTTGTCGTTCTAATGCAGGCCAGAAAAAAGATAAAGAAACATTTTCATTTGCTTCGATTGCTTTCCCTTTATCACTATCGTAATTGGTAAAAAAGTAAAAACCATGTTCATCGTATTCTTTTAGAAGCACTATTCTACCCTTCGGAAAGCCATCTAAGCCAATAGTGGCAAGTGTCATTGTGTTGACTTCTCCTGCATCAATAGTCTCTTTGGCTTCATAAAACCAAGTTCTAAATTGCTGCAACGGGTTTGGATCAACACTCGCTTTTGTTAACGTTCCTTTCTCGTACGAACGTCGATAATTATGAAGATTTTGAGACATATTTACACTTTATATCGCAATTTACGATTTTGTGATATAATGTAGGTTTGAAAATATAAATTTAATGAAAAATTAATGTTGATCTATATTTTAAATACTTTTCCGTCTTCTGCTAGTTCCACATTTTCGAAAATTGCGCTAGCTTCTTCTTTAAACTTACTCAAATTAGCGTACCGAGTAGAATAATGACCTAGAATTAATTGACCTACATTGGCTTCTTTTGCTATTAAGGCAGCTTGTTGGGCAGTACTATGTCTAGTAGGTTTACACATTTTCTCATGTTCATTTAAGAATGTAGCTTCATGATACAATGCGGTAACATTTTCGATATTGGGTATGCATTCAGGATAGTAAGCCGTATCACTACAAAATGCATAAGATTTTGGACTTTCTGGATTGAAAGTGACTTTTTTATTTGAAATCATCAAACCTTCTTCATTCTCAACATCAAAGCCTTGTTTTAGTTTTTGATAATAACTCACACCAATTTTAGCGTTAACGACTTCTGAGATATTTAGTTTTCTGTCTCCTAGCTTCTCTTTAAAAACAAAACCATTGGTATAAACTCTATGTTTTAAAGGCACTGTATGCACCTCTACCTTTTCATCTTCAAAAATAAGTTGGGATTCTTTACTTTCTAATTCATGGAAAATGATAGGATAATTAAACCAAGCCTTTCCTAATTTTAATTGAAGTAAGATAATTTCTTTAATTCCTTTTGGGCCATAAATATGAAGCTCTGCCTCTCTTCCCAATAACATAAAGGTCGATATTAAGCCAATCAAGCCAAAATAATGATCGCCATGTAAATGTGAAATAAACACATGCTTTATTCTAGAAAATTTAACTTTATAACGTCGTAATTGCACCTGAGTGCCTTCGCCACAATCTATTAAAAAAAGATGATTTTTTATAGTTAGAACTTGTGCTGTAGGATTTGTGTTAACCCTTGGTGTCGCAGAATAACATCCTAAAATAGTAAGTTCCATTTGTTTGGTTATTAGAAACCTAATTCGCGTTCTATATCTTCCATTTCAACAAGATCTTCAGCTTCTTGTAGCGTAGGAGCTACTGTCATTTCGGTTGGTAAATCATCTGGATTTATAGAATTATTTACTAAAACAAAAGAGTGTTTAGTAGCTTGATGTGTATTTGAAGTCTTCAGAAATAACAACAAGCTATTTAATGAGAGATCCTTTATAGCTAATAAATTAACAATCACATTCTGTCCTTTAAACTTATTTGGAATTTGAAATTCTAAAAAAGAAGCAAATTTTTCTAAATCGTTTTGCTCATCTTCAAGTATTACAAAATTATCGTGATTATCAATTTTCATTTTTATCAATTTTTGAAGCTAAAAGATACAATACCGCCATACGGATTGCCACTCCATTTTGAACTTGATCTAATATAATTGCCTGTTTACTATCCGCCACATCACTAGTGATTTCAACACCTCTATTGATTGGTCCAGGATGCATTACTACTATTTCTTTATCTAAAGAATCTAGTAATACTTTATTAAGTCCAAATTGCTGTGTATACTCTCTTGTAGTAGGAAAATAACTAATATCCATACGTTCGTTTTGCACTCGTAACATATTTGCAACATCACACCATTGCAAAGCTTTGGTTAAATCTGTTTCTACTCCTACCCCAAGGCTTCCTATATATTTTGGTAATAATGTTTTAGGTCCGCATACTTTTACATTCGCTCCTAATTTTTGTAAGGCAAATATATTTGAAAGCGCTACTCTTGAATGAAGTATATCTCCCACTATCACAACGTTTTTACCTGTGACATCTCCTAAGCGTTCTCTAATAGAATAACAATCTAATAATGCTTGTGTTGGATGCTCATGTGCCCCATCTCCAGCATTTATAATACTTGCATTTATATGCTTCGCTAAAAACACTCCTGCCCCTGGGTTAGGATGTCTCATTACAACCATATCAACTTTCATTGATAAAATGTTGTTTACTGTATCTATAAGGGTTTCTCCTTTTTTTACTGAAGAGGAGGAAGCAGAAAAATTGATTACATCTGCAGACAACCTTTTTTCAGCTAGTTCAAAAGAAAGTCTAGTTCTAGTACTGTTTTCAAAAAACAAATTTGCAATCGTTATATCTCGGAGCGAAGGAACTTTTTTAATAGGTCTATTGATTATTTCCTTAAAATGATCTGCAGTTTCGAAGATAAGATGAATATCGTCTTCGGTTATATATTTAATTCCTAATAAGTGCTTTGTGCTTAACTCACTCATATTAATTGCTTATTAAATAAACAGTATCCTCGCCATCATTTTCTTTCCAACAGACTTTTACTTTTTCATTATTAATTGCATCTACCTGTCTTCCTCTATAATCTGGCTGTATGGGTAGATGTCTGCTAAAACGTCTATCTATAAAGGTTAATAGTTCAATTTCAGAAGGTCTTCCAAAAGACTGAATTGCCGTAAGGGCTGCTCTAATACTTCTTCCAGTATATAGTACATCATCTATGAAAACTACTTTTTTATCTTCTACAATAAAATTGATTTTAGTTCTGTTGGCCTCTAAAGTTTTATCTGACCTTCTAAAATCGTCTCTGTAAAAAGTTATATCTAAATAGCCTAACTCTATATTGGTAACGTTATACTCGGTTTCGAGTAATGTTTTAATACGGTCTGCCAAAAAAATACCACGGGGCTGTATTCCAATAAAAACAGTATTAGTAAATGTATCGTGATTTTCAATTAATTGACAAGCTAGTCTATGAAGCGCAATTTGCACTTCTTTTGCGTTGAGTAACACTTTTTGACTCATAGTAAATTCTAAACTTGATGTTCAGAGTACAAAAGTACTCTTTTTTTTGTGTTAATCAATTTATACCATAAAAAAAGCAGGGCAAACTCATACTTTTTTTAATTAAATTATTTACAATAAATAACTGATTAATAGTGGATTAAGTTATTTTTTATTTGTATATTATACTGATAATCAGTAATTTAACTCAATGAATATGCGAA
>JAUVAS010000102.1 GCA_030591585.1 Flavobacterium sp.
GGAGCGGGATGGGATGGTACTTATAATGGCAATCCATTACCATCGAGTGATTATTGGTTTAAAGTTGAGTATAAAGAAAACAATACACAAAAAGAATTTAAAGGGCATTTTACCCTGAAAAGATAGAGTTATTAAGTAAAATTAAAAGCCATACTAATTTAGTATGGCTTTTTTTAGTTTATATAAAGTGTGTTAATTTATTTCATAAATAACACTAAAGGAATAATTATTATTAATCGCTTCAATAGAAGCAGTATTTGTTAATCCTATAGAATATAATTGTTGTTCTCGGTCTTGTACGGTTCTAGAATAAGAAAGGTCTAGGCTGTAATTTCCTAGATTATAGCCTAATCCCATAGAGAAACCATTTAAATCATCGATAGTTGTTTTGTTTTTATAAGGGCTTTCTTCATAAATATAACCCCCTCTAAAACTTATTTGATTCAGTCTATATTCTCCTCCAATTCTAAAACTGGAAGCACCATTTAATTCATTTTTAATTTTATTATTTTCAGAATAAAAAGTAGGGTCATTAGTTGGACTAAACCTAGTAAAAGAATAATCTTTATAATTATAATCAAAACTTATAAGTCCGCTTCTTCCAAAGATATATGCAGCGCTACCAGCTATTTTCCAAGGAGTTCTTAGTTCATACTTGTAGAAAACATTGATTACTCTAGGGTCAATAACTGTATTGGTAGTTGAGCCATCTACTGTACGTTGGGTTTCTAGGTATTGGGTAGTTTCTTCATAAATATCATACCAAATTGGAGTGTCATAGGTTATCCCAAGCCTTAGTGATTCGGTAAGTTTAGCGATAGCACCAAATTGTACTGAAAATCCCCAACCATAAACAGAAAGATTATTTTCAAACCCAATTTTATTAACCAGACTTCCCGGATTGGAATTTGATTCAAATAAATAAGTAGATTGAAAGTAACTAATATTATTACTGTTTAAATTAACGCCTAAAGAAAACGTATTGTTGATTTGAGTTGCAAAGTTAAAGGTATACTTTCCACTATATCCATTTGAAATTAGTGTGTACTCTTGATAATACTCACCCGCTCCAATAGTTGAAAAGTATTGTGTGTTGTCTAGATTTTGAGGGTCTGCAGGATCAATTATAAATCCTTGGTATCCTAAAAAAGCATTTTGAGTAGTAACCCCTTCAGTTTCGCCTAAGTAAGTATATAGGCTGGAAATTGTTTCGCCAGGTTGGAGTTGTAATAAATTTAATGGGATACCTTGAGCTTGTTTAAGAAAGAAGTTGTCGATAGAGCTATTACTAGTTCCTCTTATGAATAAATCTTCATCGTAATTTTGAGTTGAAATATAATTGATTCCGAATGTAAATTTATTAAATGAAGATTCTTGATTTGTATTATCAATTACAAAAACAAAACCAGCTTGATTAAATTTCAAACTTGTTTCTGAAGCTTTAGCATTAGTGTTAAAGTAATTTGCACTATTTTTTTTATCAACTACAGATAATGTTGCCGAGCCTGCGCTATGTAAAAAAATTGCACTTCCAGCTGGATTAATTGTCATGGCTGAAGCATCACCTCCTAAGGCTCCAAAAGCACCACTTAATGCGTTGAATCTAGCGGTCCCGTTGAGGGCTTCAGTTGAATACCGTAATGCATCTGTAATGGTTTGAGCATTAACAAACGTCATAGAAAATGTGATAATGAGTAAGAAAGTTAATCTTTTCATAGAATAAAACAGGAATAAAATTAATTAATTAACGGCCACCACGCCTTCCGCTGCTGCCACGAGAACTTCCACCTCTATAGCTTCCGCCTCGGGAGCTACTGCTTCCTGAACTTCGATAAGAGGAACTAGACCTAGAATTAGAACTTGATCTAGAATAATTGGAAGAAGGTCTGGTTGTCGAATTACTTCTTCTTGAAGAATTTCCTCTGCTATAAGATGAGTTGCTAGGGCGACTCGTATTTCCTCGGCTGTAATTTGATCGACGACTTGATTCACTTCTAGAATAAGTGCCTGTTCTGTTTGAAGAACTTGATTTTCTGCTATTAGTGTAACTTGAGGATGATCGTCCGCTAGAATATCTATTATTTCCGCTATATGCAGTTCTGCCAGCATAAGCTGTATTTCTTCTTCCTCGGTTATAAGCATAATTAGAATTATAACCGTATCCGTAATTTGGGTAGCCGTAATAAGGATATCCGTAGTAGGGATATCCCCACCCGTAACCATAATAAGGGTGTCCCCATCCGTATCCGTAGTATGATCCCCATCCAAAAGACAAGCCCCAATATCCTCCGTAATATGGACTATAGCCATACCCTCCATAAACATTTATAGAAACTTCGGTCACATTGCTTCCCCATGTGCCATAACCTTCTTCATATTCATTTTCTTCAACAACTATATAACCTTCATCATCTAGACTTTCGGTAGAGTGATACGCTTCAATGTCTGTAAAAATAGCATCCTCGTCTTCAAGAACTTCATTATAAGTGCCTTCTTTGGTTTTAAAATATTGCTTGTAATAATTATTTTTTTCTGCTTCTTCTAATGCTTCTTGGGAAGAAGTGTCCTCTTCAGCTATAGTATTGTTATTTGAAGAATAAATTCCATCGGCTTCATAGTCATTATTAGTGTGTGTTCCACAAGAAATAAAGAGCAGAATAGAAAAAATAGTTAAAGTAAACGGGAGTAATTTTTTAAAGGTTTTCATAACAACTGAAATTAAATTGTTCGACATTATAAAATTAGTTAGTTTTGTCGAGATATAAAACATATTTAACATAAATACAATTTTTGTGCCAAACCCAAGACTATGGCTAAAAACCTTACAAAACGAAGTGAAGATTATTCAAAATGGTATAACGAACTAGTAATTCAAGCAGACCTTGCTGAGAATTCTGGTGTTAGAGGCTGTATGGTGATAAAGCCATATGGTTATTCAATTTGGGAAAAAATGCAAGCTGAGCTTGATAGAATGTTTAAAGAGACAGGACATCAAAATGCTTATTTTCCGCTGTTTATTCCTAAATCATATTTTAGTAAAGAGGCAAGTCATGTAGACGGATTTGCAAAAGAATGCGCTGTAGTAACTCATTATAGATTAAAAGATGATGGAAAAGGTGGTGTTATGGTTGATCCAGATGCTAAATTAGACGAAGAATTAATTGTTAGACCTACTTCAGAAACCATTATTTGGGATACCTATAGAAAATGGATACAGTCTTATAGAGATTTACCTTTATTGATTAATCAATGGGCAAATGTTGTGAGATGGGAAATGCGTACCAGATTGTTTTTGCGAACTACAGAGTTTTTGTGGCAAGAAGGGCATACGGCTCATGCGACAAAAAAAGAAGCAATATTTGAAACAGAACAAATGCTAGGTATTTATGCGGAATTTTCTAAAAATTTCATGGCAATGCCAGTTATTAAAGGAGTTAAGACTGAAAGTGAACGATTTGCAGGAGCATTAGATACCTATTGTATTGAGGCGTTGATGCAAGATGGAAAGGCATTACAAGCAGGAACTTCACACTTTTTAGGGCAGAACTTTGCTAAGGCTTTTGATGTTAAATTTACAGCGAAGGACGGAAAACAAGATTATGTTTGGGCGACTTCTTGGGGAGTTTCAACTAGATTAATGGGTGCGTTGATAATGACTCATAGCGATGACAAGGGATTGGTGTTGCCTCCTAATTTAGCCCCAGATCAAGTTGTTATTGTCCCTATTTACAGAAGTGATGAACAATTTGAGGCAGTAAGTAAAGTTGCTAAAGAAGTGATGAGCGAACTTAGAGCAAAAGGAATTCGTGTAAAATTTGATGATAGAGATACACATAAACCAGGCTGGAAATTTAACGAATACGAATTAAAAGGAGTGCCTGTAAGATTGGCTATTGGTCCAAGAGATGTTGAGAATGGTACTTTAGAAATGGCAAGAAGAGATACGCTCACTAAAGAATCTATTTCTAGAAATGAAGTGGTGGAAGTTATAGTGCCTTTGATGGAAGAAATTCAAGAAAATCTTTTAAAGAAAGCAGAAAGCTTTAGAGAAGAAAACACCCATGAAGTTTCAACTTATGAAGAATTTAAAGAAGTGTTAGCGTCTAAAGGTGGCTTTATATATGCACATTGGGATGGTACCAATGAGACGGAAGAGAAAATAAAAAATGAAACAAAAGCAACTATCAGATGTATACCTTTAGATGCCAAAGAAGAAGATGGAGTGTGTATGGTTACTGGAAAACCTTCAAAAAGAAAAGCATTATTTGCGAAAGCATATTAATTTTTTTTGAAAAAAGTTTACATTGACTTGTTGCATTGAAAAATAATTGTATTTTTGCATCCGCATTAAAAAAATAATGGTCCGTTCGTCTAGGGGTTAGGACGCCAGGTTTTCATCCTGGTAACAGGGGTTCGATTCCCCTACGGACTACAAAAATTAAGAATTAAAATTTATACAATGGCGAATCATAAGTCAGCATTAAAGAGAATTAGAAACAGCGAAACAAAGCGTTTACGTAACCGTCACCAACATAAGACTACTCGTAACGCAATGAAAAAGCTTTTAGAAACAACTGCTAAGAAAGATGCAGGTGAAATGTTTCCTGGAGTAATGTCTATGATAGATAAGTTAGCAAAAAGAAATATTATTCATAATAATAAAGCTGCTAACTTAAAATCTAATATGGCTAAGCACGTAACTTCTTTATAGAAGACTGTTTTTTAAAAGATAAAAACTCCTTTAGGTTTTCCTGAAGGAGTTTTTTTGTTATGAATGTAAATACCCATTACCGGGTATTTTTTTGTTTATATTTTATATACTTTAGCAGTGTTAATAATTTAATTATCAAGATTATGAAAATTATTTTAATTATTATTTCCTTATTGGTTTTTAACACATCTTTTTCTCAATATTTATTAATGCTAGAGGAAGAGCATACTTGGAGTGTAGACAGTCATGGTTCTTTTTTTGGAGAAGACCCTTATATAATTACTGATGATATTTCAGTATCTGGAGCTACTGTTATAAATGGAAAGACCTATAAAACAGTTACCAATAACCATGTTTCAGAAATCGATTGCTTAGTAAGAGAAGAAAATGGTGTTGTATATAGGTATATTGAATTAATAAATGATGAAGTTCCAATGTATGATTTTACTCTAGAAGTGGGAGATAGTTTTACTTTTTTAAATTATGATATGTATTGTTCCATCTATGGAGGTGTGCCAATTATAGATACTTCTGCGCAAGTAGTTTCTGTTTACACTCAA
>JAUVAS010000054.1 GCA_030591585.1 Flavobacterium sp.
CTTTCTGCATCACTAAAATCTTTTAATTCGTAAACACCAAACGAAGTCACTCTATTACTTATTCCTGCATAACGTGCAATGGCACATATTTCTCTTCCATCAAAACCATTTGGGCTTTTACTATTTTTATAACTTAATTCTGAACTTTTTATTGCACCAATATCAAAGGAAACAATATCTGCATCACGTAAAACAGGTTCTACTATTGTTATATCTGCCGCTACTTCTCCTAATCGATAGCCATCAAAGAATAACTTTTCCATTAATGAAATTTCTTCAGGAGAGTTAAAAAACGATTGATACCCTATCGTAGTGTAATTAAATAGGCTATAAGGCTTTTCTACTATAATTTTTCCAACATAAGATTTGCTAGAAATAGGACTATCCGCATCTCCTAAATCAAAATTAGTATCAACATTCACAATATTTACCATATCGCCAATACTGTCATACGCTCTGTACTGTGCATAAACCAAATCTTGACTTCCTCCTAATATGAGTGGTGTAATATTTTCTTTAAGTAAATCTGAAACTACTGTTTTTACAGCAAAATAGGTGTCTTGTACTGTTTCTCCTTTTTCAATATCGCCTAAATCGATAATACCATAAGACCAGTTTCCTGGATATAATGAATAGAATGTTTTCCGAATTGCATCAAAACACAATTCCTCTCCCATATAATCAACATCGTTTCGGTTTTCTTTTACCCCTAGTATTGCAAACTTCACATTGTTAAATTCTGGCAACTCTCCTTTTACACTATGTGCTGCAATTTGTTTTCCTAAAACACCTTTGGGCAATATTTCTCTATGGGCTAAAACAGATTTAGAAACGGGGATGAGAAAATCTATCATTATTTTTTCTTAGCAGTTGTTTTTTTCTTTCGGGTGGTTTTTTTCTTGGGAGCTTTTTTAGCAATAATATCTAACGCTTGCTCTAAAGTCATTTTTTCTGCCTTGGTGGTTTTTGGTAGTTCTATCTTGGTTTTACCTTTAATGAGGTTAAATCGTCCCCATCTTGCTTTTTCCAGTCTAATACCTTCATCTGTCCAATCGTGAATTAATTTATCTATTTCCTTTTGTTTTTTAACTTCAATTAATTCAACAATATCAGTATCTGAAAGGTTATCAAAATCATATTTTTTATTGACATTGATAAACATATTATTCCACTTTATAAAAGGACCAAATCTTCCGGTTCCTTTCTGAACCGGCAACCCTTCATATTCATAGATAGGCGCATCTGCTTTTTTCTTCTCTTCAATTAGCTCGATGGCCATTTCCATGTCTACTTCCAAAGGATCCATTCCTTTAGGAAGTGAAATAAATTTTTTATCAAATTTTATATAAGGTCCAAACCTTCCATTATTCACCTGCACCTCTACGTCATCATAAACACCAAGGTCTTTGGGAAGTTTAAACAGATCCATCACCTCGTCAAAAGTTATCTGATGTAACTGCTGATCTGGACGAAGACTTGCAAATTTCTTTTCTTCATCATCTGGTGCTCCAATTTGAGCCATCGGGCCAAATCTTCCTAAACGCACTAGCACAGTCTTTCCAGAAACTGGATCTTTCCCTAAAATACGCTCCCCACTTTCTCGGGTAGCATTTTCGGTTACGTCTTCAATTTGTGGATGAAATTTGCTGTAAAAATTTTTCATTATTTCAGTCCATACGCTATCTCCTGCTGCTATACTATCAAAATCTTGTTCAACTTTGGCGGTAAAGTTATAATCTAAAACATACGTAAAATGTTCTACCAAAAAGTCATTTACAATCATCCCTATATCTGTTGGCACTAATTTCCCTTTATCAGACCCAACTACTTCAGTTACTAAATCTTCTTTAATAGAATCCTTTAAGGTTAACTGAATGTATTTACGTTCCACGCCTTCAACAGTACCTTTTTCAACATAATTACGATTGATTATGGTAGAAATGGTTGGCGCATAAGTAGAAGGTCTACCAATACCTAATTCCTCCATTTGCTTTACTAACGAAGCCTCTGTATACCGATATGGCGGACGTGTAAATCGCTGTGTGGCTGTTATATAATTTTTCTGAAGAGTATCACCAACGAGTAATTTAGGCAACATTCCTTCTTGCTCTTCATCTTCTTGATCCGTTCCTTCAAGATATACTTTAAGAAAACCATCAAATTTTATCATTTCTCCGTTTGCCACAAATTTTTCTGAAACAACCGAAGTTCCATTAATATCAATTTTTACATTAGTACGCTCCAATTGCGCATCACTCATTTGTGAAGCAATGGTACGTTTCCAAATTAATGAATACAGTCGTTCTTGGTCATAATCACCGCTAATAGTGTGACGTGACATATCTGTAGGACGAATGGCTTCGTGAGCTTCTTGCGCTCCTTTTGATTTACTTTTGAAATTTCTTGGGGTGCTATATTCACTTCCGAAGGAATTATTAATCTCTTCCTCTGCAGCTTGTTTAGCGTCGTTTGAAAGATTCACACTATCGGTACGCATATAGGTTATCAAACCTGCCTCGTACAATCGTTGTGCGATGGTCATTGTTTTCCCTACCGAAAAATAAATTTTTCTAGAAGCTTCTTGTTGTAATGTTGAAGTTGTAAACGGTGCTGCTGGTGATTTTTTAGCTGGTTTTTTAACCAAATCTGACACCTTATAGTTAGCTCCAATATTTTTATTTAAAAAGTCATGTGCTTCTGCTTCCGTTTTGAAATTCTTAGGTAGTTTTGCTTTAAATTTATTTCCTTCTGCGGTGGTAAATTCTACAACAACTCTAAAAGAAGCAACAGGCGTAAATCCTTCAATTTGCCGTTCTCTCTCTACAATTAATCGTACCGCAACAGATTGCACTCTACCTGCAGAAAGGCCTCCTTTTACTTTTTTCCATAATACTGGTGAGAGTTCATACCCTACCAATCTATCTAAAACCCTTCTCGCTTGTTGTGCATTAACAAGATTATAATTTATTTTTCTAGGATTCTCAATTGCTTTTAAAATAGCAGATTTTGTAATCTCATGAAAAACAATCCGTTTGGTATTTTCATCTTTCAATTTTAAAACTTCAGAAAGGTGCCAAGCAATTGCTTCTCCTTCTCGATCCTCATCACTCGCTAACCATACCATATCAGCATTTTTAGCGGCTGCTTTTAAATCTCTTACCAAGCTTTTCTTATCGCTTGGAATTATATATTTAGGAGTAAAATCGCCATCAACATCTACTCCTAACTCCTTAGAGGGCAGGTCGGCTATATGTCCAAAACTAGAAGTTACTTTAAAATCTTTTCCGAGAAATTTTTCTATTGTTTTCGCTTTCGCAGGGGACTCTACAATTACTAAATTCTTTGCCATATTCAGTTATATTTGGGATACAAAAGTATCTATTTTTTTTAAAACACACTTTTTAGTTTCAAAAAAAAATAATTCTGCACTAAAAAATTAGTTATCATATTGGGTTAAAAAATCATCTGCAGATTCTTCAGTATCCCCATTAAATCCAATGGTTTCTTTATAAAAATAATAGATAGGAATATGAACGAAATACGCTGTAAAAAAAACTCCTATAAAGCAGAGAAAGATTCCTATTTGTGCAATTAAACCAGAAACAATAATCAATCCAAATAGCAATAACCAGAATTTATTACCGAGTTTAAAACTTAATGAAATGATATCTGAAACCGAAAGCTGCTCATTAAAAGCAAAAATCACAACTATTAATTGTAGCGGCACCATTACATAGTAAAGTGGTATTACACACAATAACATTGCTGCAATTGCAATCCCAAAAGTTGCTAAAGAAAGCAGCATTACTTTTTTTAAATTTCCACCTTTTAAATAGAAAAAATACCCTCCATCATCTTCATTAGAATCAAAATCTTTAATTCTACAAACTTTAAAAAAGTGAGCAGTAATCGAAAATGTTATCATTTGAGCAGCAACAATAACTATAAAATAAGCGATCCCTAATCCAATAATTGTAATAAAAGTAAAATCGAAATCAGGCTCTAAATTACTAAAATCATTACTTTCTGATGCACTAATAAAAGCAGGTATAAAGGGCAAATAAGCAAGTAATATTACCGGTATTATCGCAAGGAAAGTTACCAATAAATGCAAAAAAGAATCCATCCATATTTTTTTAAATAAATCGATGCTTTTAGACAATACGTTTCCAAAATCTGGAGATTTGGCTGTTTCTATTTTCTGAAGTAATTCTTGTTTCATTTTTAAATTGATTCGTTAATTTCAAAACAAAAATACAAAAAAGAAATCTGCCATTCTGTCACGCATTTCAATTTAATTGTATCTTTGTCCAGTAAAAAATAGGCAGGCATATTAATTGACCTATATGATTCCGTAGGAATAATAAAATAAAGACTCCCGTTTTCACGGAAGATGAATATGGAAAAGATAATTGACGAAAACAAACAAGGCGAAGCACTAGTTTTAAACACAAACAATAAAAATACGCGTAAACTTTTTATTGAAAGTTACGGCTGTGCTATGAATTTTAGCGATAGCGAAATTGTTGCTTCCATCCTTGCTAAAGAGGGTTTTAATACCACTCAAAATCTTGAAGAGGCAGATTTAGTATTGGTAAATACTTGCTCAATTAGAGATAAAGCAGAACAAACTATTCGTAAGCGTTTACAGAAATACAATGCAGTAAAAAAAATAAATCCGAGAATGAAAGTGGGTGTTTTAGGCTGTATGGCTGAACGACTCAAGGAAAAATTTTTGGAGGAAGAAAAAATAGTAGACCTTGTAGTAGGCCCAGATGCATATAAAGATCTTCCAAACCTAATAAAGGAGGTGGAAGACGGTAGAGATGCGGTAAATGTTATTCTTTCTATAGACGAAACTTATGGTGATATTTCACCCGTAAGGCTTGGCGGAAATGGAGTCACAGCCTTTGTAAGTATTACTCGTGGCTGTGATAATATGTGTACATTTTGTGTCGTTCCTTTTACTAGAGGAAGAGAACGTAGCCGAGATCCGCAAAGTATTTTAGCAGAAGTAAACGACCTTGCAGAAAAAGGATATAAGGAAATTACTTTATTAGGTCAAAACGTTGATAGCTTTTTATGGTATGGTGGCGGACTAAAAAAAGGGTTTAAAAAAGCATCTGATATACAGAAAGCAACCGCAATGGATTTTGCTCAATTACTAGACCTTGTTGCTACAGAACACCCTAAAATGCGCATTCGGTTTTCAACATCCAACCCACAAGACATGTCATTAGAGGTATTACATACCATGGCAAAACACAAAAATATATGCGACTATATTCATCTTCCTGTACAAAGTGGAAGTACTCGTATTTTAAAAGAAATGAATCGCCAACATACTCGAGAGGAATATATAGAACTTATTGATAATATTCGTAAAATTCTTCCTAATTGTTCTATTTCGCAAGATATCATCACAGGATTCCCTACGGAAACAGAAGAGGATCACCAAGATACTATGAGTTTGATGGAATATGTAAAATACGATTATGGCTATATGTTCGCTTATTCTGAAAGACCAGGAACCTTGGCTGCAAAAAAATTAGAAGATGATATTCCTGAAGAAATAAAGAAAAGGCGTTTGGCAGAAATTGTTGCCTTACAAAGAGAACATTGCGCGTTTAGAACCGAAGAGTTTTTAGGAAAAATATTTGAGGTGTTAATTGAAAAAGAATCCAAAAAAAGCGACCAACATTGGGCAGGCCGTACCTCACAAAATACGGTAGCAGTTTTCCCGAAAGAAAACTACAAAGTAGGTGATTTTGTAATGGTAAAAGTTAATGACTGCACCAGTGCTACTTTAATTGGTGAAGGTGTTGGGTTTAGTGATAATAATTGAAAACAAAAGACCTAACAGGTTTTTAAAACCTGTTAGGTCTAATTAAATACGGTCCCTGCTTAAGATTATCTTGAGCAGAATCGAAAGACAGAAATAAATATGGAATCAGTACAAGCAACAAAACAACGGTTTGGAATTATTGGTAACGACCCAAAGCTTAATCGAGTAATCGAAAAAGCAATACAGGTGGCGCCAACAGATATTTCAGTATTAGTAACAGGAGAAAGTGGTGTGGGTAAAGAAAGTATTCCTAAAATCATACATTCCTTATCGCATAGAAAACACGCAAAATATATTGCCGTAAACTGCGGAGCTATCCCTGAAGGAACTATAGACAGTGAACTTTTTGGACACGAAAAAGGAGCATTTACCGGAGCAACTTCTACTCGGAAAGGTTATTTTGAAGTTGCCGATGGCGGAACCATATTCCTTGATGAAGTAGGAGAATTACCTTTACCTACTCAGGTTCGTTTGCTACGAGTTTTAGAAAATGGAGAATTTTTAAAAGTAGGCTCTTCAAAAACTCAAAAAACAGATGTCCGCATCGTTGCTGCTACAAATACAAATATGGTAGAAGCGATTAAAAAAGGTAAATTTAGAGAAGATTTATACTATCGCTTAAGCACTATTGAAATTCAAATCCCTCCGCTACGAGAACGTTCTGAAGACATTCATTTATTATTTAGAAAATTTGCTTCAGATTTTGCATTAAAATACAAGATGCCTACCATTCGACTAGACGAACAAGCAAAAGATCTATTATTAAAATACAGATGGGGTGGTAATATTAGACAATTGCGAAATATTGCGGAGCAGATTTCAGTATTAGAAAAGGAACGAAATATTACTCAGGCTACACTCAGAAGCTATTTGCAAGATGTAGGCAGTAATCTTCCTGCAGTAATAGAAACTAAAAAAGCAGAAAGTGACTTTAGTAACGAAAGAGAATTACTTTACAAGGTATTGTTCGACATGCAACGCGACCTAAACGATGTGAAAAAGTTGACCTTAGAATTAATGAAATCTGGTAATAACGCAAAAGTACAAGAAGACCATTCTTCATTAATTAATAAAATGCACGAAGACACTCAAAGCAAAGAAGAGTCATTAACTACTTTGGTTGAGGAATATAAAGAGGCACCAGAAAACAACAATTTAGAATTAATAAATATTCCGCAGGCCTCACCAGAATCTCAAAAAGACAGCTATGAATATGTTGAAGAAATTCAAGAGGAAGAAAGTCTTTCAATTCACGACAAAGAATTAGAACTCATTAAAAAATCTTTAGAAAAATACCAAGGAAAACGAAAAGATGCTGCTGAAGAGTTAGGGATTTCAGAAAGAACATTATATCGAAAAATTAAACAATATAATTTGTAAATTGACGCCTTTAGGAAGCAACCTTATTATGAAGCACCTCAAACATATTTTATTACTATTATTTATTTCTATAACACTTCAAAGCTGTGGATCCTATTCTTTTACTGGAGCAGATATAGATTATACAACTACGAAGAGTTTTCAGGTAAATTATTTTCAGAATAACGCACCAATAGTTGAGCCAGGAATTGACAGAGATTTTACGCTAAAACTACAAGATATTCTCATTAATCAAACCAATTTAGACTTGGTAAATAACGGTGGAGATTTAATTTTTGAAGGCGAAATTGTTGAATACTATATTGCACCAATTACAGCAACTTCCGAAATTACAGCAGCTCAAAACCGATTAACAATAGGAGTTAACGTCCGTTTTTATAATGCAAAAGAAGAATTGAAAGATTTTGAAAAACGATTCTCATTCTATTTTGATTATGGAGGAAGCACACAACTTACGGGCTCACAATTAGATGAAGCGATAGACGTTATTTTTGAACGTATTACACAAGATATTTTTAACGCATCTTTAGCAAACTGGTAGTATAAATAATTAATAAAAAGTTTTCCGTTTTCACGGAAATAAAATGAACACAAAATCCTTTACATATCTACTTGCAAATCCTCAAAAAATAAGTTCTGAAGAGCAAAACAATCTAAGCAAAGTTCTTGCTAAATATCCTTATTTTCAATCTGCAAGAGCCTTACAATTAAAAGGATTAAAAAACGAAAATAGCTTTTTGTATAACGATGCATTAAAGCTAACTGCGGCATATACCACAGACAGAAATATTCTTTTTGAATATATTACTTCTGAAAGTTTTGTGCAAAATGAAATTTCAGAAATCATTCAGCAACACGATGAATCTGTGTTAGAGATGGAAGTCGTTACCGAAAATATTTCGGAACAGGTAAGTATAGAAATTGACAATCAAATAAAAGCGGAACTTAAAAAAGCGGAAGCAATTCTTAATCCAAATTTATTCCTGCCTTTCGACTCCGCTCAAGATAAACTTCGGCAGAAATCTCTTGAGGGGCTAGTAGCAAATATACCTAAAGAAGAAGGTTCGATTAATAAAGAAGGAATTATAGAAACCAATCAACCATTAGATTTTACCAAAGAAGACCCTCATTCTTTTTCAGAATGGTTAAAATTAACTTCTGCAACACCTATCGTTAGAACAGAGAAAAAGGAAGTACCTTCAGAAAAACAGAAGAATTTCGATTTAATAGACAAGTTTATTCAGGACAAACCTAAGCTTTCGCCAAATATTTCTTCAAAAACAGCTTCAGAAAAAACAGAAAACAAAAACCTTGCATCTCAATACACTCAGTCATCAGATGCCCTTATGACCGAAACTTTAGCAAGGGTTTATTTACAGCAAAAAAACTACAAAAAAGCTTTACAAGCTTATCATATATTAATCTTGAAATATCCCGAAAAAAGTGGTTTCTTTGCAGACCAAATTCGGGCAATAAAAAAACTAGAAAACTCTTAAGAAGTTTTCAATAATAAAAAACACACATGAGCACGTTTACAATATTTATCGCTTTAATCATTTTCGTAGCATTTTTATTAATAATTGTTATAATGGTACAAAACCCTAAAGGTGGCGGATTAGCTTCCTCTTTTGGTGGTGGTGGAACTCAACAATTAGGTGGAGTACAAAAAACAACCGACTTTTTAGATAAAAGTACTTGGACCTTAGCTACTTTATTATTAGCATTAATCTTACTTTCTAATATCTCAATAATGGGAGGTGCAGGAGTTACAGATTCTAAAGCATTAGACCAAACCATTATGGAAAATGCTTTACCAAGCGATACTAATACACAAACAGACAATACTGGAGACACAAAATAGTGTATCCTTTTTATAGATATTTTAAATGCCAGCTTGTCATAAGCTGGCATTTTTTATTTTAATATGTCACCTACTATTGGATGGCATACTTTTAGCATAAGTCCTTTAAAGAAAATAATAAACAACTAAAAAACAAAATAATAATGGCATTAAAAATTCAACCTCTTTCAGACAGAGTTCTTGTACAACCACAAGAAGCGGAAACTAAAACTGCATCGGGAATTTACATCCCAGATTCTGCAAAAGAAAAACCTCAACAAGGTAAAGTTGTAGCAGTAGGTAAAGGGAACAAAGACCACGATATGACTGTAAAAGTTGGTGATATTGTCCTTTACGGAAAATACTCTGGTAGCGAATTAAAATACGGAGGTAACGACTACCTTATTATGCGTGAGGAGGATATTCTTGCGATAATTTAATTTCAAATAAATAATAAATCAAAGACTTCCGCTTTTGCGGAAGCGTAAATAAATTTACGATGGCAAAAGATATAAAATTTGATGTTGAAGCACGCGATAGTATAAAACGTGGTGTAGATGCATTGGCAAATGCAGTAAAAGTAACTTTAGGTCCTAAAGGGCGTAATGTAATTATTGGCAAATCCTTTGGAGGCCCACAAATAACTAAAGATGGTGTTACCGTTGCAAAAGAAATTGAACTAGAAGACCCTCTTGAAAATATGGGTGCTCAAATGGTAAAAGAAGTAGCTTCAAAAACCAACGATTTGGCTGGTGATGGAACTACAACCGCTACTGTATTAGCGCAAGCGATTGTAAAAGAAGGCTTGAAAAATGTAGCTGCTGGTGCAAACCCAATGGAATTAAAACAAGGGATTGACAAAGCGGTTAAAGCAATTGTTTCAGACCTAGAAAAGCAAGCTAAAAAAGTAAGTAACTCATCAGGTATGATTAAGCAAGTTGCTTCTATCTCATCTAATAATGATGAATTGATTGGTGATTTAATTTCAGAAGCTTTTAACAAAGTTGGAAAAGAAGGTGTGATTACTGTTGAAGAATCTAAAGGAACTGAAACGTATGTGGACGTTGTGGAAGGAATGCAGTTTGACCGTGGTTATCTTTCTCCATATTTTGTAACAGATAGTGAGAAAATGCAAACCGAAATGGAAAATCCTATGATTCTTCTTTATGACAAGAAAGTTTCTACTATGAAGGATTTACTTCCTATTTTAGAGCCTGTTGCTCAACAAGGAAAATCATTATTGATTATTGCTGAAGATGTTGATGGTGAAGCATTGGCTACTTTGGTAGTAAACAAATTACGTGGTTCACTTAAAATTGCTGCTGTAAAAGCACCCGGTTTTGGTGACAGACGTAAAGCAATGTTAGAAGATATCGCTATCCTTACTGGAGGAACTGTAATTTCTGAAGAACTTGGATTCACTTTAGAGAATGCGACAATAGATATGTTAGGAACTGCTGAAACAGTAACTATCGACAAAGACAATACAACAATCGTTAAAGGTGCTGGCAAGAAAACAGACATTAAAGCGAGAGTTAATCAGATTAAAGCTCAGATTGAATCTACTACAAGCGATTACGACAAAGAAAAACTTCAAGAACGTTTGGCAAAATTAGCTGGCGGTGTCGCAGTACTTTATGTAGGAGCTGCATCTGAAGTTGAAATGAAAGAAAAGAAAGACCGTGTAGACGATGCATTAAACGCAACTCGTGCTGCTGTTGAGGAAGGAATTGTTGCTGGAGGTGGCGTTGCTTTAGTTCGTGCAAAATCTGTATTAGATAAATTAAGCACCGAAAGTTTAGACGAAGTAACAGGAATAAACATTGTCGCTCGTGCAATTGAAGCTCCTCTTCGTACCATTGTTGAAAATGCAGGGGGTGAAGGTTCTGTAGTTTGTAATAAAGTTTTAGAAGGAAAGAAAAACTTTGGTTACGATGCAAAGTCTGAAAAATATGTAGATATGCTTGAAGCTGGAATTATCGATCCTAAAAAAGTGACTCGTGTTGCGCTTGAAAATGCAGCTTCAGTTGCAGGGATGATTTTAACAACAGAATGTGCTTTAGTAGATATTAAAGAAGATACTCCTGCGATGCCTCCTATGGGCGGAGGAATGCCAGGAATGATGTAGCCCAGAATCTGGGTCAATATTTTTTTCTAATGACGGTGCGCCTTTGAGTCACACCGTCATTTTTTTTAAATATCTCTTATTCTAACAAAGCAAGAAAGAACGATAATTTATTTTAACCCTTCTAGAGTTTAAAACTCTAGAAGGGTTTTTTATTTCGTAACAATTAGTGAAATTAGTGTCTCTTATTCTGAAAATAAAAAGCAGGTAACAACACCAACAACAATATAGGTTGAATCAAAAATCTTCTTACATAAAACAAGGGTAAAAAACTTTTAGTATCTGAATAAAACAAGAAGTAACTAAACGCTATCATCAGGATTACAAAAAACACAACATATAGAAATCCTGATAGTTTTAAAATCCCTTTATCCTTAAAAGCTACCCATAAAATGAGTAAAGAAATAATAGAATTCAACCAAAATCTCAAGGCTACATTTCCTAATAATTTAATTGAATTAAATTCTGGCAATGGGTTGTTATTATAATCTAATTTAAAAAAAGAAAGTAATGGGTCGTAAAACAATTCGTTTTCAAACATCCTTATAAGTACTAAAAACAGACCAAGGACTGTAAGAATAATTGTTTTTACAGCTTTACTCATTATCGGTTTCAGTTTTAGCAAGCATGCGCACCCAAACCATCCATAAAAGGAATACCATTCCGTAGATAATTGCAGGAAAAATAACACTATGCAGTATTTCTTGATATTCGGGGTATTCGTAATACATAACGGTAAGAATAGCAATACGAATAAGATTCACGATATAAATAAGCATCCCGCCTGCTACTAAAAACAAAGCTGTTTTTTTTAATTTTTCTGCAAAAGCGATGATAAACGAAATAAATAAAATTATAATACTGGCAGCATTACAACCTTCTACAATTCTTACCAAAAACTCTTTATTTACATACAGCTTCATACTTGCTCCTGTTTCATGAGGTTCAATTTTAGAAGAATATCCAAGCCATCCTATTAACTCACTACTTTGCTTTGCAACTATATGCGTAAAATAATCTGGATAATAACTACCTCCTTGTGACGCATTTAAATAATAGGAATATAGAATACTCAACACTAAGTAGGTTCCTAAAAATAAAACGACAAAACGAATTACAGATTTATATTTTATAAATAATGCTTTCAAATAATTGAGTTTTAACAAAAATAGAAATTTATGTTTCTTTAAAGCACAAAGATCACAAAGAAAATTTCTTATTTACTAACTTCGCAATTAGTAAAAAAAGAAAATGCCCTATAAAAACCTTCAGAAAAAAGTATCTACTATTATTTCAAAAGAAAATTTAACCGTCAATAATCGTTTGACTGAGGTTTGTGAATTACTTAAAGCAACTATCGATTATTACGATTGGGCGGGTTTTTACTTTGCAAATCATAAAGAAAAAACACTTCATTTAAAAGCCTTTGCGGGAGAAGCAACAGACCATGCTATTATCCCTTTCGGAAAAGGTATTTGTGGGCAAGTGGCAATTTCTAATGAAAATTTTGTGGTAGCAGATGTAAAAGCTCAAGATAATTATATTGCGTGTAATATCCATGTAAAAGCTGAAATTGTAATTCCTTTATTTAAAGATGGGAAAAATATGGGACAGATAGATATTGACTCCAATACTGCAAGTGCGTTTACAAAAAAAGACGAACTATTTTTAGAATGGGTGAATGAACAGGTAGCAACAATTCTATAAAATCCTATTAACTAAAAAAAATCTACATTCCCGTTCTAATCGCCTCTACTGGATCTAATCTTGATGCCGAAATCGCAGGTAATATTCCTGCAATGAGTCCAATTAATGCTGATATTGCTGTACCAATAAACATATTCCATAGCGAAAGTACAAACTCAAAATCTCCCGTAAATTGTGAAGCTAATAATGAAACAATAAAAACTAAAATTAATCCTATTAATCCGCCAATTACAGAAAGTATCACCGCTTCAAATAAAAACTGAAAGAGTATAAATTTATTTTTAGCCCCTAAAGATTTTTGAATTCCAATTAAGTTGGTTCGTTCTTTCACACTCACAAACATAATATTTGCAATTCCGAAGCCACCCACTAATAATGAAAATCCACTAATTAACCACCCTATTCCATTCATAGTTCCCATGATTCCATCTATTATATCTGTAACCCCCTGCATTTGATTTACAAAAAAATTATCAATCTCATCAGGTTTTAATCCTCTAGACATACGTATTTTTTGTTTCAACAAAGCTATAAACCCATCGTTATCAATACTTTTTTCTGGTTTTACAATTATTTGAGGGAAGGTAGACTTGTTATTATCACCATAAATTTTTCGAACCATATTTACAGGAAAAAACACAGCGGTATCTTTAGAGCCACTACCAAACATTCCTGAACCTTCTTTTTTAAGCACCCCTACTACTGAAAATTTTCTTCCGTAGAGCCGAACTTTTTTTCCTAAAGGATCTAAGGTTCCGAAAAGATTTTTAGCAATTTCATCTCCCAAAATAATTACTGGAGTTCCGCTTGATGATTCAGATTCGTTAAAAAATCGCCCTTTTTCAATTTGTAACGCTTCAATATCATAATACTCATGAGAAACTGCTCCGACCTGAACATTAGAAACTGAGTTTTCTTCAAATTTAACAGAGACAGAAGGCACATTGAGCGTATAAGAGACTGTCTCCATATTAGGCATATTCTTTTTAATATATTGATATTCCTCATAAGTAACATCGGGGAATTGTCTTCGTTTCCATCTAGGAATATCTGTGGGGCCAAAAGAAAAACGCATCACAATAATAGTACTGTTATCTAATGAGCTTAAACTACCTTCAATTTCTTTTTTTAGAGAATCTACTGCTGCAAGTACAGCAATGATTGAAAAAATACCAATGGTAACCCCCAATAACGACAAAAAGGTTCGAAGCTTATTATTTTTAAGAGCATTTAATGCAAAATTGAAACTCTCTTTTAATACTCGAAGGTAAATTAACATGCTTGCAATTTTAAAATACTAATTTATTATTAGCAATTTTTAAGCGAATTTTCACACTTACAATTCACTTAAAAAAGTTTTGTCAAGATAAGACGTTTTCTGCTCATTTATGTTACAAATTTAGGTGGTAATTATGTACTTTTGCAAATAGCCATTTTATAAATCCGCATCAAATAATTCTTCATGAATACGAACAAAAAAATATCATCGGCATTAATTTCTGTATTCCATAAGGATGGTTTAGAGCCTATTGTAAAAAAATTAGCCGAAATAGGTGTAACCATTTACTCTACAGGTGGTACCGAAAAATTTATTGCTGATTTAGGGATTAAAGTAATTCCTGTGGAAGAGGTAACCGACTACCCTTCTATACTTGGAGGAAGGGTAAAAACACTTCATCCTAAAGTTTTTGGAGGTATTTTAAACCGCCAAAACAATGAAAGTGATGTAGCCGAAATGAAAGACTTCAATATTCCACAATTAGATGTAGTGATTGTAGATTTATATCCTTTTGAAAAAACAGTTGCTTCTGGAGCAAGTGAACAAGATATTATTGAAAAAATTGATATTGGAGGAATTTCGCTAATTAGAGCTGCTGCAAAAAACTTTTTAGACACGATGTGTGTTTCTTCTATGGAAGATTATAGTGAGTTTTTGAATATTATTTCAGAAAATGGTGGAGTCATTTCTTTAGAAAACAGAAAACATTTTGCAGCGAAAGCGTTTAATATTTCTTCTCATTACGATTCAGCAATTTTCAACTACTTTAATAAAAACAATAATATCTCTTCATTAAAAATAAGTGAAACCAATGGTAAAACTTTACGCTATGGAGAAAACCCTCATCAAAAAGGATTTTTCTTTGGAGATTTTGATGTAATGTTTGATACCTTACACGGCAAAGAATTAAGTTATAACAACCTATTAGATGTAGATGCTGCAATAAATTTAATGGCCGAATTTACTAAGGACTCCCCCACTTTTGCTATTTTAAAACACAACAATGCTTGCGGAATTGCACAACGCGAAACTGTTTATCAAGCCTATATAGATGCATTGGCTGGAGATCCTGTTTCAGCTTTTGGTGGAATTTTAATCAGTAATGTTGAAATTGACGAAGCTGTTTCAGAAGAAATTCATAAATTATTTTGTGAAGTGGTCATCGCTCCATCTTATTCAGAAAAAGCATTAGAGATATTAAAGGGTAAAAAACATAGAAGAATTTTACTTCAGAAAAAAGCACTATTACCAAAAACAACAGTTAGAACTTGTTTGAACGGAGTTTTAGTTCAGGATAAAGACACTAAAACAGACAACTTAGAAAGTTTAACAAACGCTACCAACAATAAACCAAATCCTAACGAGTTAGATGATTTACTATTTGCTTCTAAAATTTGCAAAAACACCAAATCTAACACCATTGTTTTAGTAAAAAACAAGCAACTATGCGCAAGCGGAACAGGGCAAACATCCAGAGTAGATGCATTAAATCAAGCTATTGTTAAAGCGAATGCATTTAAATTTGATTTAAAAGGAGCTGTAATGGCAAGTGATGCGTTTTTTCCGTTTCCAGATTGTGTAGAAATTGCAGATAATGCTGGTATCACAGCTGTAATTCAACCGGGTGGATCCATAAAGGACGAATTAAGCATCAATTATTGCAACGACAATTCTATGGCAATGGTTTTTACAGGAGTACGTCATTTTAAGCATTAATTTTTATTACATTTGTAAAGCACACGTTTAATTTCAATACATACATTTAATATATGGGATTTTTTGACTTCTTAACCGAAGAAATAGCAATAGATTTAGGGACTGCAAATACCCTTATTATTCACAATGACAAAGTAGTTGTAGATGCTCCTTCTATTGTTGCGAGGGATAGAATTACTGGAAAAATCATTGCTGTTGGAATGGAAGCTAATCTAATGCAAGGAAAGACCCATGAAAACATAAAAACCATTAGACCATTAAAAGATGGTGTAATTGCAGATTTTGATGCCAGTGAACAAATGATAAATATGTTCATTAAAGACATTCCAGCACTAAAAAAGAAATGGATAACACCATCGTTAAGAATGGTAATCTGTATTCCTAGTGGAATAACCGCAGTAGAAATGAGAGCAGTAAAAGAAAGTGCTGAACGTGTAAATGGCAAAGAAGTATATCTAATTCATGAACCTATGGCAGCAGCTATTGGTATTGGTGTAGACATCATGCAACCTAAAGGAAATATGGTGGTGGATATTGGGGGTGGTACCACCGAAATTGCTGTTATTGCATTAGGAGGGATTGTTTGTGACAAATCTGTTAAAATTGCAGGTGATGTATTTACAAACGATATTGTTTATTATATGCGAACCCAACATAATTTATATGTAGGAGAACGTACTGCTGAAAGGATTAAAATTGAAATAGGCGCTGCTACTGAAGATCTTGAAATACCACCAGATGACTATGACGTACAAGGGCGTGATTTGTTAACCGGAAAACCAAAACAAGTTAAAATTTCATTTCGTGAAATTGCAAAAGCATTGGATAAATCAATAATAAGAGTTGAAGATGCGGTAATGGAAACATTATCTAATACACCGCCAGAACTTGCCGCAGATATTTATAATACCGGAATTTATCTAGCAGGCGGAGGATCTATGTTACGAGGTCTTGACAAACGTTTGTCTCAAAAAACAGATTTACCAGTATACATTGCCGAAGACCCTTTACGCGCAGTAGTTAGAGGAACCGGAATTTGCCTTAAAAACTTAAGTAAATACAAAAGTGTATTGATAAAATAGGAACTAATTAGATTATGCGGCAGATTCTATTTTTCTTTATTCGGAATAAAAATTTTCTACTGTTTGTTTTTTTATTTTTCATTTCGTTTGTTCTTACTATTCAATCTCATTCTTTTCACAAGAATAAATTTTTAAATTCTGCTAATTATTTTAGTGGAGAAATTTATTCTATCAAAAGCAATATAACCAGTTACTTCGACTTGAGAAGAGAAAATAATTTACTACTTGAAGAAAACGCACTATTAAGAAAACAATTAGAATCCTATCGTTCCTCTTCAGTTAATAAAGATATTGATACCTCAGCATTATCTTCTAAATTTCAATTTGTGACGGCTAAAGTGATTAATAATTCCTTTTATAAATCTAAAAACTTTCTTACCATTAATAAAGGCTCTCAAAAAGGTATTGATATAGATATGGGAGTAATTTCTTCAAAAGGATTAATTGGTATTATTAAAAATACTTCTGAAAATTATGCGACAGTACAATCAATTTTAAATACAAAAAGCCAGATAAATACAAAACTTAAAAATTCAAATCATTTTGGATCCTTAGTTTGGAATACAAAAAATCCAAGCGTTGTACAATTAATAGACATTCCCAGGTTAGCTCCTATAGAAATTGGAGATACTATTATAACTGGAGGTAAATCGACTATCTTTCCTGAAGGAATTTTAGTAGGAACCATTTATGATTTTAATTTAAATGAAGACAAGAATTCTTATACATTAAATATCAAATTATTTAATGATATGACAAACCTAGAGCATGTCTATATTATTGGCAACAAAGATGCTCAAGAAATAAAATCATTAGAAAAAGAACAGGAAGATGCAAAGTAATAGTGCTTTTTTTATGGCTTTTAAATTTATATTACTTGTTTTAACGCAAGTATTATTATTAAATCATGTCGATTTTTTAGGCTATATAAATCCCTATTTATATATACTTTTTATTATAACTTTCCCTTTTAGCGGAAATAAAAGTTTATTAATTTTTTTAAGCTTTTTATTAGGCCTTACCATCGATGTTTTTGGAGATTCTGGAGGAGTACATGCTGCTGCCTGTGTTGTAATCGCTTATTTACGTCCCTTTATTTTAAAATATTCGTTTGGCGTTAGCTACGAATACAATGTTATTAGAATTAATAATGTTGATTTTGGACAACGCCTTATCTACGTGACTTCAATGATTTTCATACATCATATAGTGTTATTTTCTATGGAAATATTTAACATAAATCATATAATGTTAATCTTAAAATCTACGTTATTTTCAGGTATCTTTAGCACTATATTAATTTTGAGTTCCATCTCTATTTTTAGTAAAAAATCTAAGTGAGAAAATTTTTACTTCTTTTTATTGTTTTAAGTACAGGCATTTTA
>JAUVAS010000082.1 GCA_030591585.1 Flavobacterium sp.
TGGTAATCTGTAAAACAGGTTCTGTGACTCCACATGCTAAGTTTAAAGCAGAGGTTTATATCCTTAAAAAAGAAGAAGGTGGTCGTCATACACCATTCCATAATAACTACCGTCCACAGTTTTACGTGCGTACCACTGATGTAACAGGAACAATTATGTTACCTGATGGAGTTGAAATGGTAATGCCTGGGGATAACCTTACTATTTCTGTTGAGCTTCATCAAGCTATTGCGATGAATGTAGGATTACGTTTTGCTATCCGTGAAGGAGGTAGAACTGTAGGAGCAGGACAGGTAACAGAAATTTTAGACTAAAAAAGGTTTAATAAAAAAGTATTTAAGGTGTCCCGATTTATCGGGATGCCTTGACTTTTATAAACGGGTAAAGCAAAGCAACTGCCCATAAAAACGGGTTTAGCTCAGTTGGTAGAGCACTGGTCTCCAAAACCAGGTGTCGTGAGTTCGAGTCTCTCAACCCGTGCAAAAATTGAAATAATTATTTGAGGAATAAAAGCTTTAAATAATTATTCAGGAATAAATAAATAAAATAGTTTTAAAATGATCAACTACATAAAAGAATCTTACAACGAGCTTAAAAATCATGTAACATGGACATCATGGTCTGAAGCACAACGATTAACAGTTATTGTTGCAGCTTTTTCAGTAGTTTTAGCATTACTTGTTTTTGGAATTGACACTATTTTTAGTAGTGTTATTGGAAAATACTTTGATTGGATTAAGTCTTAAAAAAAAATTATGGCTGAAACTAAAAGTGATAAAAAGTGGTATGTAATCCGGTCTGTAAGTGGAAAGGAAAACAAGATTAAAGAATATATCGAATCTGAGATTAAAAGATTAAGTCTTCAGAAAGATATAGAACAAATTTTAGTACCTACTGAGAACGTGATTCAAATTCGTAATGGAAAAAAAATAAACAAGGAAAGAGTATTCATTCCTGGTTATATTATGATTCAAGCGAATTTAACGGGAGAAATCCCTCATATTATTAAATCTATTAACGGAGTAATTGGATTTTTAGGAGAAGTAAAAGGAGGGGATCCCGTGCCGTTAAGACAAGCAGAGGTAAACAGGTTGTTAGGTAAGGTAGATGAGTTATCTGTGCAAGATGAAAATGTTAATATTCCATTCGTAATAGGAGAGACTATTAAAGTTATTGATGGGCCATTTAACGGATTTAATGGTACAGTAGAAAAGATAAATGAAGAAAAACGCAAGCTAGAAGTGATGGTGAAAATTTTCGGAAGAAAAACACCTTTAGAACTTAGCTATATGCAAGTAGAGAAAGTTTAATTGTTACACGCTATAAATAGGTTTTTCCTAGGCTTCCACTAAAGAAAAACTAAATTATTAAAAATTAGAAAATGGCAAAAGAAGTAGATAAAGTAGTAAAATTACAAGTTCGAGGTGGGGCTGCTAACCCATCGCCACCAGTTGGACCCGCTTTAGGTGCTGCCGGTGTGAACATCATGGAGTTCTGTAAGCAGTTTAATGCTAGAACTCAAGATAAGCAAGGGAAAATATTGCCTGTTGCAATTACGGTTTTTAAAGACAAATCATTTGATTTTGTTATTAAAACGCCACCTGCAGCAGTTCAAATTCTTGAAGCCGCCAAAATTAAAAAAGGTTCTGGCGAGCCACACGTAAAGAAAGTAGCAAAAATAACCTGGGATCAAGTAAAAGCAATTGCTGAGGATAAAATGCCTGATTTAAATGCATTTACTATAGAATCAGCTATGAAAATGGTAGCTGGTACTGCAAGATCAATGGGAGTGAATGTAAAAGGAAAATCACCTTTTTAATCAAAAAAAAGAACCTATAAAATGGCAAGATTAACAAAAAAGCAAAAGGAAGCTCAAGCAAAATTAGAGCCTGGAAAGGTATATAATGTTGCCGACGCCTCTGCTTTAATAAAAGAAATCACCAATGTAAATTTTGATGCCTCTGTAGATTTAGCTGTACGTCTTAATGTAGATCCACGTAAAGCAAATCAAATGGTACGTGGCGTTGTTACCTTACCACACGGTACGGGTAAAGACGTTAAAGTATTGGCTTTAGTTACTCCAGATAAGGAAGCTGAAGCAAAAGAAGCAGGAGCAGATTATGTTGGTTTAGATGAGTACCTCGATAAAATTAAAGGAGGTTGGACAGATGTCGATGTCATTGTGACTATGCCAAGTGTAATGGGTAAATTAGGACCGCTAGGGCGTATTTTAGGACCTCGTGGATTAATGCCTAACCCAAAAACTGGTACAGTAACAATGGATGTTGCTAAAGCTGTTTCAGATGTGAAAGCTGGTAAGATTGACTTTAAAGTTGAAAAAACTGGTATTATACATGCTGCAATTGGAAAAGTGTCTTTTGATGCTGATAAAATTGAAGGAAACGCAAAAGAATTATTAACAACACTTGTAAAATTGAAACCTCAAGCAGCAAAAGGAGTTTATATTAAAAGCATTTATATGTCTAGTACTATGAGCCCAAGCATTGAGATTGATTCAAAATATTTTGCTGAGTAGTAATATTTAGAACTTATGACAAGAGAACAAAAATCACAAGTAATAAAAGATTTAACTGCACAGTTAACTGAAAATGAAACTATTTATTTAGCAGATATTTCAGGTCTTGATGCAGGAAGCACCAGTAATTTACGAAGAGCTTGTTTTAAAGCTGGAGTAAAATTAGCTGTTGTTAAAAACACTTTGCTTAAAAAAGCAATGGAGAGTTCCGATAAAGATTTTGGTGAATTACCAGAAGTACTTAAAGGAAATACATCATTAATGTTTGCAGAAGCAAGTAATGCCCCAGCAAAAGTAATTAAAGCTTTCAGAAAAAAATCTGAAAAGCCATTACTTAAAGGAGCATTTATTGAAGAAGCAATTTACATTGGCGATGATCAATTAGATACTTTAGTAGATATTAAGTCTAAAGACGAATTAATAGGAGAGATTATAGGATTATTACAGTCTCCTGCTAAGAACGTTATTTCAGCACTTAAATCTGGTGGAGGTATAATTGCAGGTATTGTTAAAACCTTATCCGAAAGAGAAGGATAAAATTAGTAGCATTTAAATAAAATAATAAATAAAAATAAATTAATAAAACGATAGAAAATGGCAGATTTAAAAGATTTCGCAGAACAATTAGTTAACTTAACTGTAAAAGAAGTTAATGAGTTAGCTGGTATATTAAAAGAAGAATATGGTATTGAGCCTGCTGCAGCTGCAGTAGCTGTTGCTGCTGGCGGTGCTGGTGGTGAAGATGCCGCAGAAGAAAAATCTGAATTCGACGTAATACTTACCGCTCCAGGAGGATCTAAATTAGCAGTTGTAAAACTGGTAAAAGAACTTACAGGATTGGGTCTTAAAGACGCAAAAGGATTAGTTGATAATGTACCATCTCCAATTAAAGAAGGTGTTGCAAAAGATGAAGCTGAAGCATTAAAAGCTCAGTTAGAAGAAGCTGGAGCTGAGGTTGAGCTTAAGTAAGCTTACCTAGTACCAAACTTAAGGTTTAGGTCTTCCCACATAGCCGGGAAGACCTAGACCATTTTGCGTATATAATGGTATATGCTATTTATACTACGCGCTCATTGTATTATTATAATTAAAATTCGTCCATAGATGTCAGCAACGCAAACTGAAAGATTGAATTTTTCCACTGTAAAGAACAAACCTGCATATCCAGATTTTTTGGATATTCAGATTAAATCTTTTCAAGATTTCTTCCAATTGGAAACTAAATCCGATAAGAGAGATGCAGAAGGTCTTTACAAGACTTTTTTGGAAAATTTCCCGATTACCGATACCAGAAATCAATTTGTATTAGAATTTTTAGATTATTTTGTAGATCCATCCCGTTATTCAATTCAAGAATGTATTGAACGTGGTCTTACCTACAGTGTACCTCTAAAAGCTCGTTTAAAATTATATTGTACAGATCCAGAACACGAAGATTTTGAAACGATAGTTCAAGATGTGTATTTGGGTACAATTCCTTATATGACTCCTAATGGAACCTTTGTGGTTAATGGAGCCGAACGTGTTGTTGTTTCTCAATTACACCGTTCACCAGGTGTATTCTTTGGACAATCGTTTCATGCTAATGGAACAAAATTATATTCAGCCAGAGTAATTCCTTTCAAAGGTTCTTGGATTGAATTTGCTACCGATATAAACCAAGTAATGTATGCTTATATCGATAGAAAGAAAAAATTACCAGTAACAACTCTTTTCCGTGCTATCGGATTTGAAAGAGATAAAGATATTCTTGAAATATTTGATCTTGCCGAAGAAGTTAAAGCAACAAAAACTGGACTTAAAAGATTTTTAGGACGTAAGCTTGCAGCTCGTGTTCTTAAAACATGGCACGAAGATTTTGTGGATGAAGATACTGGTGAGGTTGTTTCAATAGAACGTAATGAGATTGTTTTAGATCGTGATACGGTTCTTGAAAAAGAACATATTGATGAGATTTTAGAATCTGGATCAAAAACTATTTTACTTCATAAAGTGGATAATATGCAATCAGATTATGCAATTATTCATAATACACTTCAAAAAGATCCAACTAATTCAGAAAAAGAAGCGGTAGAGCATATTTATAGACAATTACGTAATGCTGAGCCGCCAGATGAGGAAACTGCTCGTGGAGTAATTAATAAATTGTTTTTTAGCGAGCAACGTTACAACCTTGGTGAAGTTGGTCGTTTTAGAATGAATAAAAAATTAGGTCTTGATATTCCAATAGATAAGTTAGTACTTACAAAAGAGGATATTATTACTATCATAAAATTCTTAATCGAGCTGATCAATTCTAAAGCAGAGATTGATGATATTGACCACCTTTCTAATCGTCGTGTACGTACTGTGGGTGAGCAATTATCTTCTCAGTTTGGTGTTGGTTTAGCACGTATGGCTCGTACTATTAGAGAGCGAATGAACGTTCGTGATAATGAGGTGTTTACACCTATCGATTTAATTAATGCGAAGACCTTGTCTTCCGTAATTAACTCTTTCTTTGGTACCAACCAGTTATCTCAGTTTATGGATCAAACCAATCCAATTGCAGAGATTACACACAAACGTAGATTATCAGCCTTAGGACCTGGAGGACTTTCAAGAGAAAGAGCAGGGTTTGAGGTGCGTGATGTTCACTTTACACACTACGGAAGACTTTGTCCAATTGAAACTCCTGAGGGACCAAACATTGGGTTAATTTCTTCACTTTCAGTATATGCTAAAGTTAATTATTTAGGTTTCTTAGAAACTCCTTATCGTAAAGTTGAGAACGGTAAAATTGATTTAATAAATGAACCAATTTATCTTTCAGCTGAAGAGGAAGAAGAAAAATTAATTGCACAAGCGCATATTGATATTGCTGATGACGGAACCATCCAAACAGAAAGAGTAATTGCTCGAATGGAAGGTGATTTTCCTGTAGTTGATTCTAAAGATATCCACTATACAGACGTTGCACCAAACCAGATATCTTCAATATCGGCTTCATTAATTCCTTTCTTGGAACACGATGATGCAAACCGTGCTTTGATGGGGTCTAATATGATGCGTCAAGCAGTGCCGTTAATGAGAGCAGAGTCTCCAATTGTAGGTACAGGGTTGGAACGTCAGGTTGCAACAGATTCGCGTGTATTAATAAATGCAGAAGGTAACGGTGTTGTAGAGTATGTTGATGCAAACGAAATTACAATTAAATACGATCGTACAGATGATGAGAAATTAGTAAGTTTTGATGGGGATTCAAAAACCTATAAACTTATTAAGTTTAGAAAAACAAACCAAAGTACTTCTATTAACTTAAGGCCTATTGTTAAAAAAGGAGATAGAGTTAAAAAAGGAGAAGTTTTATGTCAAGGGTATGCGACTCAAGCAGGTGAATTAGCTTTGGGTAGAAATATGAAAGTAGCCTTTATGCCTTGGAAAGGGTATAACTTTGAGGATGCAATTGTAATTTCTGAAAAAGTGGTACGTGATGATATATTTACATCTATCCATATTGATGAATATTCATTACAAGTTAGAGATACCAAATTAGGTAACGAAGAACTTACTAATGATATTCCTAATGTTTCTGAAGAGGCAACAAAAGACCTTGATGAAAATGGAATGATTAGAATTGGTGCCGAAGTAAAACCAGGAGATATTCTTATTGGAAAAATAACACCAAAAGGTGAAAGTGATCCAACTCCTGAAGAAAAATTACTTCGTGCAATATTTGGTGACAAAGCGGGTGATGTAAAAGATGCTTCATTAAAAGCATCTCCTTCATTACACGGGGTAGTTATCAATAAAAAATTATTTGCTCGTTCGGTTAAAGATAAGCGTATTAGACTTCAGAATAAAGAAGACATTGCTTTATTAGAAGATGAGTTCGACAAAAAGTTTGATGATCTTAGAGATGTTTTAGTTGAAAAATTATTTACAATTGTTGCTGGTAAAACAGCTCAAGGAGTTGTAAATGATTTAGAAGAAGTTGTTTTTCCAAAAGGAAAGAAATTTACACTTAAAATGTTAAATGAGATTGATGATTACGCTCACTTAACAAAAGGTACTTGGACAACTAATTCTGAAACAAATGTATTAGTCGAAGACTTAATGCATAATTATAAAATTAAAGAGAACGATTTACAAGGAAATCTTCGTCGTGAGAAATTTGCTATTTCTGTTGGAGATGAATTACCTTCTGGTATTTTAAAACTTGCGAAAGTTTATGTTGCTAAAAAACGTAAACTAAAAGTAGGAGATAAAATGGCGGGTCGTCATGGTAACAAAGGTATTGTGGCACGTATCGTTCGTGAAGAGGATATGCCTTTCTTAGAAGATGGAACACCAGTGGATATTGTTTTAAACCCACTTGGAGTACCTTCTCGTATGAATATTGGTCAGATATACGAAACTGTATTAGGTTGGGCAGGGCAAAAATTAGGACGCAAATATGCGACTCCAATTTTTGATGGTGCAACTATAGATCAAATTAATGAATTAACCGATGAAGCTGGAATTCCAAGATACGGACACACGTATCTATATGATGGTGGAACAGGAGAACGTTTTGATCAACCAGCTACAGTTGGTGTGATTTATATTCTTAAATTGGGTCATATGGTTGACGATAAGATGCACGCTCGTTCAATAGGTCCTTACTCTTTAATTACACAACAACCATTAGGTGGTAAAGCACAATTTGGTGGTCAGCGTTTTGGAGAGATGGAAGTTTGGGCATTAGAGGCTTATGGAGCATCTAGTACACTAAGAGAAATATTGACAGTAAAATCTGATGATGTGGTGGGTAGAGCTAAAACTTACGAAGCAATCGTAAAAGGAGAAGCAATGCCAGAACCAGGATTACCAGAATCTTTTAACGTGTTAATGCACGAATTAAAAGGTCTAGCTTTAGACATTAGATTAGAGGAATAATTTTTAATCCCCGCGAAAGCGGGGATTTTAAAGTCATTAAATACAAGTTGAAGACTTAGAGGACTTCAAACTTAATTTTACAAAGTATAGTACATAGCATTATGGCAAGAATAAAAGAAAATGTAGCAAAGAAATTTAGTAAAATTTCAATAGGTTTTTCTTCACCAGAGAAAATTTTGGCTGAGTCTCGAGGAGAAGTTTTAAAACCAGAAACTATTAACTATCGTACTCACAAGCCTGAGCGCGACGGTCTTTTCTGTGAGCGTATTTTTGGTCCAATAAAGGATTACGAATGTGCTTGTGGAAAATATAAAAGAATTCGTTATAAGGGGATAGTTTGTGACCGTTGTGGTGTAGAAGTAACCGAAAAGAAAGTGCGTCGTGATAGAGTAGGGCACATTAACTTAGTAGTTCCTGTTGCACATATTTGGTACTTTAGAAGTTTACCAAATAAAATTGGTTATTTACTAGGGTTACCTTCTAAAAAACTGAATATGATTATATATTATGAAAGATATGTAGTTATACAACCAGGTAATGCAAAAAATGAAGAAGGGGAACCAGTACAAAAAATGGATTTTCTAACCGAAGAAGAATATTTAAATATTTTAGAAACTATTCCTCAAGAAAATCAATATTTAGATGACAGTGATCCAGAAAAGTTTATAGCTAAAATGGGTGCCGAATGTTTAATAGAATTATTAAGACGTATCGATCTTGATGAATTATCATTCGAACTTCGTCACAAAGCAAATAACGAAACCTCAAAACAACGAAAAACAGAGGCTCTTAAAAGACTTCAAGTTGTAGAAGCACTTCGGGAATCTAATAAAAATAGAGAGAACAGACCAGAATGGATGATAATAAAAGTGGTGCCAATTATACCACCAGAATTACGTCCGTTAGTTCCATTAGATGGTGGTCGTTTTGCAACCTCAGATTTAAATGATCTTTATAGAAGAGTAATTATAAGAAACAATCGTTTAAAACGATTGATGGAAATAAAAGCTCCTGAAGTAATTTTACGTAACGAGAAGCGTATGCTTCAAGAGTCTGTAGATTCTTTATTCGATAATACTCGTAAGTCTTCAGCAGTAAAAACAGATTCTAACCGTCCGTTGAAATCTCTTTCAGATTCATTAAAAGGGAAACAAGGTCGTTTTCGTCAAAACTTATTAGGTAAACGTGTGGATTATTCAGCACGTTCGGTAATTGTTGTTGGACCAGAACTTAAATTATTTGAGTGCGGTATTCCTAAAGGAATGGCATCAGAACTTTATAAACCTTTCATTATTAGAAAATTAATAGAAAGAGGAATTGTAAAAACTGTAAAATCTGCAAAAAAGATTATAGATAAGAAGGAACCAGTGGTATGGGATATTTTAGAAAATGTTTTAAAAGGACATCCTGTACTATTAAATCGAGCTCCTACCTTACACAGATTAGGTATTCAAGCTTTTCAACCAAAATTAATTGAAGGAAAAGCAATTCAGTTACACCCTTTAGCGTGTACTGCATTTAATGCCGATTTTGATGGTGACCAGATGGCAGTACATTTACCATTAGGACCAGAAGCTATTTTGGAATCGCAATTGTTAATGCTTGCCTCTCACAATATACTTAACCCTGCAAATGGTCAACCAGTAGCGGTTCCATCTCAGGATATGGTATTGGGTCTGTATTATATGACCAAACTTAGAAAAACTACAGAAGATTTAGTTGTAAAAGGTGAGGGAATCACTTTCTATTCTGCAGAAGAAGTAATTATTGCTTACAATGAAAAGAAAGTAGATCTTAATGCTGAAATTAAAATAAGAACTAAAGATTTTAATGAAGAGAGAGAATTAGTATATCAAATTATTACCACTACTGTTGGTAGAGTAATATTTAATGAAAATGTTCCAGAAGTAGCAGGGTATATTAATGAGGTATTAACCAAAAAATCTCTTAGAGATATTATTGGTGATATTCTTAGAGTAACTTCAGTTCCTGAAACTGCAGCTTTCTTAGATGAAATAAAAA
>JAUVAS010000098.1 GCA_030591585.1 Flavobacterium sp.
ATATAGAAAAGGGCCAAAAGCAATACCTTTGTTTGATGTTAAAAATGATTGTGTTTCTTCATCTACACCATGCGCATAGGCTGAAACAGAAATAAGACAACACAGTATTAGTATAATAGGAGTTGTTATTTTTACTAATTTCATATAGGTTAATTAGTGTGCATGGCCATGTTCTTTTACTTGACGAATACTATCTAGCTTTCTTTTTTCGGCTTCGTCAACATTGTCTTCAATTGATTTTTTGTTTTCTTCGGATTTAATTTCTGTCTCAGGTTTCTCTTCCGTTTTTTTCTTGTCAGTACAAGCTATAAATAAACCTATTGATAGTGTTAATGCAATAATTAATGTTCTAGTTTTCATATTATAAAATTTAATGTTGATTCTTCTTCTTTGTTAGGTTGTTTAATGTTCTACTTGCTGCTTGCAAGGAACGATCTTGGCTATAATTTCATTACGGACAAATCCGATAGGATTTTCCCGTTAAAGACCGAAGATAATAAATAAGCTTGGATTTCCGATAGGAAATTCAGTCGCAATGGATTATAGGCGGTGTTGTAACCAGTTTTTTTATTTCGTTTTATTTAACAATTCAGTTATTTCGTCAAGATTCGATTCCGTCATCTTTGTTATGGCTGAATTTTTAATGATATTAGCTAATTCCGATTCTGTTTTTTTCATTTTAATCAAACGGTGATTATAGAAATCAGTTATTAGGGTCATACAATTTTGGGTTTAATCCAGCTATAGTTGAAATGAGAATAACCAATATTATCAAAAATCCGATACCTAAATAAAATGCTTTATATGAATATTTTTTTAATCCCGTTTTTGGGTTTATTTCATTTAAGATTTGCGAATAAGTGATTTCTTGACCTTTTAATTTATAGAATAAAAATAATATTGTTCCACCAATGTACATTGTAAGGATTTGCTTTATAACAATATTAAATAATTGGGTCATTCTAAATGTTCAGTTCAAATTGGTTACAACACCGCCTATAACCACAATTTATTGATATAGAGTCTATCTGTTATCCGCTTATAACGCCTGCCTACCACAGGTAGGGTTATTAATCTTATAAACTCAAATATACAAATTACAGCCTACTCCCCCATCTTAATCTCCAACTTCTCTGCAAAATAATCACAAAAATCACGCATGGTTGCACTCATTTTTTGATCGTTGGTAGCACGCTCAAAAGTATCTGACATTGCCGTTAATGTTTGATGAAAAAATATTTTCATCTCGTCTAATGGCATATCTTTTGTCCACAAATCAATGCGTAAAGCTTCCTTTTTTGAGTGATCCCAAACCGATATAAATATAGCTTTAGATTCCATGTTTTCCACACCACCGTCTTTGGCTGACCAATGTAGTTTTTCAGGGATTTTATTTTCGTCTAGCGTTACGTTTACGGTAATATCTGATTTGTGTTTTTTAGTCATAATGTACTATTAAAGTTGTGTCAGATTGAGCGAAGTAGAAACCTAAGGTTTATAAAGTTATCGACTGCGCTCGAACAGACAGCTTAGTTATTTTTTAGGTTTATATTTTGAAGCTTTAAATATTTCTTCTGCATTTTGGGTGAGCATTTCTGGTAAAGTTACCGAGTTGTGTTCCATATAAGAACGCACAATCTCCCAACCAATATATCTTCCTACCATTCCTGGAGAGTCATTATCTATTTCTAAATAGAATTTTGAAAATGGTGCTGGATTTATAAATCGTGATGCTAATTTTGTATTGGTACTAAACAAAAATTCGTTTTCAACAAAATTTCTCCAGATATCAGATTCATTTTCTTTAGCCCATACATACTCTTCTTTTGTGTAGCCAATTTTTTGCGAATCTAAAGAATTTGTCATCCACAAATCTTTTAAATATAAAATCTTTCCGTAGTAAATCATTTGCGACAAAAAAGTTCGTTGTCTAGGTCTAGGTACCAATTTCTGGGCATAGATGGAAGATACATCAGATATTATTTGAGACTCTTTCATGTTTTGAGTTACGTATTTTGGAATTCCTTCATAAAAAAAATGATCGCTTCCTAAATAAGTATCTAGTGCAATCACCAACATATCATTAGACAAAAGAGCCTTGTTTCTATAATCTACATCTGAAGTTGTCGTAATCACCAAAGGAGCCGAAATTTGAGGAAAATAGTATTCTATATGCTGAAAAAGAAACTCTAAGTCGTCTTGTAATTTCTCTTCTAAAGGGTACTTTTTAATCACCTCAGTATACAATTGTTGTTGCAATGTATCTTGCATTTTCTGAATCCAAATACTATCATGGTATTGTTTAGGAAAAAAAGACGGGTATTGTTTTTTTAGTTCTGGTAAATCTTCAGCTTTTGCTGTTCCAAATACTGTATCGAATCGTAAAATCTCAATAGCTACTTTGACTTTCTCAATCTCTTTCTCTACATCACTTTTAGCAGAACAACTAACAAGTAAAATCAGTATTAAAAATGATAAAATAACCTTCATAGTAAACTATTATAGTTGTTTAACGTAAAACCTTTTTTTAAATTTTAGTTTTACGTTATTTTTGCATTGCAAAGATATTATTTTAAATTGACGCCGTACGACTTTAAGACATAAGACTATATGTTTTTTTTTTATTAAATGACAACAAAAAATGGACAGTAATAAAGTTATAGATTATATTGTAAATTGGTTAAAAGAATATGCCGAAAATTCTAAAATGGAGGGGTTTGTTGTTGGAATTAGTGGCGGTATAGATTCTGCCGTTACTTCTACCTTATGTGCAAAAACAGGCTTTCCAACTTTATGTATTGAGATGCCAATTCATCAAGCTGAAAGTCAAATAAACAGAGCTAAAGAACATATAAAACAACTTAAAAAAACGTACGCTAATGTAACTCAGGAAGAAGTAGATTTAACTACCGTATTTGAAGAATTTAAAAAGCAAGCTCCAATTCCTACAAACAACGATTTATTAAATTTATCTTTAGCAAACACACGTGCTCGTTTACGAATGACAAGTTTGTACTATTTTGCAGGATTACATAGGTATCTTGTTGCAGGAACAGGAAATAAGGTAGAGGATTTTGGTGTAGGATTTTTCACTAAATATGGGGACGGAGGCGTTGATATTAGCCCCATTGCAGATTTATTGAAAAGTGAAGTTTACATCTTGGCAAACGAATTAGACGTAGTACAATCAATTGTTATTGCAGCCCCTACCGATGGTTTATTTGGTGATGACAGAACCGATGAGGATCAAATTGGTGCTAGTTATGATGAATTAGAATGGGCGATGAAAATGAAAGAGCAAGGTTATAACTCTTACGACTTTCAAAACCGCAAAAAAACAGTTTTCGAACTGTATGCTAAGCTTCATAAACTAAACCTGCACAAGATGAATCCCATACCTGTATGTAATATCCCACAGAAATTCATCAAATAGAAGACTTTTAACGAATATCCGTGACTTTGAGCGAAATTTCTCTCAATTATAATTCATTCATTTTTAAATTTTATAGATTTGAAATGTAGTAGAAATATTACATATTCAAAATAACAATTGTCCCCAACATTGAATGTTATTTTTTATTTAATAATAATCTATAAGAGTAAAGATGAAGAAAATTGTTATCGCTGATCATCACCCAGTTACAAGAAAAGGTATTTCTTGCTTAATTAAAAAAGACGAAAACTATAATATTGTAGGAGTCGCTAATAATGGGGATGAATTGTATCAGACTTTAGAGGAGCAAAATCCAGATATTTTAATAATGGAAATAGATATGCCACAAATTAGTGGTATTAACGCATTAAGAGGTATTAAATCAAAATTTCCAGAATTACGTGTGCTTATTTTCTCTACGCATCCTGAGGAAATCTATGCATTACGTTCTATAAAATCTGGAGCTGCTGGCTATGTGCCAAAAACTGCATCACTTAAAGTATTAAAGAAAGCACTTAACCAAATTAGAAAAGGAGGAATCTTCTTAAACGAAGAATTAACCTCAACATTTACAAGTAGAAATGTTGGTGAAACAAGTGCAATTAGCCGTTATAAAAAATTATCCTCCAGAGAAGTTGAAGTATTGAATCTTCTTTCTAGCGGAAAACGAAATAAAGATATCGCTGCTGCTTTAAACATCAATGAAAAAACGGTGAGCACTTACAAAACTAGATTATTGAAAAAACTAAAAGTTGATAATTTAGCCGATTTAATTCACCAATCTAGAATGTTTCAATTTGGGTAAGAGTTACTTATAAAACTCTATTTAACTTATCGGAAAGTATTTTTTTAAGTATTGAATAATCAACCGTTTCAATTAGTGTGTCTTTCTTTTGGTCGTCATCTTCTTGTTCTTTTATTTTAATTGCTAACTCATTAATTTTTAGTGTTACTAAATGACGTCTAAGATTTAATATAGTTTCACTGACCATTTGAGAAATAGACTGGTTTTTATCTTTTACATAAATATCTTTTCCTTCCCAATTATGAAGCACATGTTTTTCTTCATCCATTAAAATATGAGTAATCGCTTCAGATTTTTCTGGTGATAATTGATTGATAAAAACGTCTACTTTAAAATCTTGTTTTTGATTATAATTATTTATAATATCAAAATACAACTCTTTAAATTCTTCATTCGCAAACTCAATTTCATCTTCTTGTAAGTCAAGGTATATTTTTTCAAAAACCTTTGTTTTCACTAATTCAGATTTATAAACAATTTCTCCTTCCTCATTTGTTTCTAGAGTTAATTCTTCAAACTCTTCCTCTTCAGTTCCGTATAAAAAAAGGATTTCTATTATTTTCCGTTCTAATTCAAATTGAAAATCTACTTTTTTAACGGCCTCACCCTTTGGCGAAACTACTTCAAAAGCCTTTGTAGTTGGCTGAGTTTTCTTATTGGCATCTTTTCTGTCTTTCCGAAGTATTTGTGCCAAAGTATTAAATAGAACATCTTCCGAAATATCCATAATTCTAGAACATTCCTTTAAATAAACTTCTTGTTTAATTACATCGGGGATCTTAGCAATACTCTCTACCATATCACGTATGGTATTCGCTTTTTTTATAGGGTCATTTTTCGCTTCTAAGGCTAATAAGGAAGCTTTAAAATTAATGAAATCCTGAGCGTTTTCTTCTAAATATAAAGCAAGCTCTTCTAAACTGTTACTTTTGGCAAAACTATCTGGATCTTCACCTTCAGGGAAGGTGCAAATCTTAACATTCATACCTTGTTCTAGAATAAGGTCGATTCCCCTAATTGAGGCACGCAATCCTGCAGCATCACCATCAAAAAGCACCGTAATGTTTTTAGACAATCGATTAATAAGGCGAATCTGATCTGATGTTAAAGCAGTACCCGAAGAGGACACCACGTTCTTAACCCCTTTTTGATGGAACTGAATAACGTCTGTATATCCTTCAACTAAATAACAATTATCCTCTTTTGCAATAAATTGTTTGGCTTGATAAATTCCATAAAGAACTTTACTCTTATGATAAATAAGACTCTCGGGAGAATTAAGATATTTTGCAGTTTTTTTATTGTTGCTTAGAGTTCTTCCACCAAAGCCTAAAATACGGCCACTCATACTTACAATAGGAAACATTACTCTCCCCTTAAAACGGTCGAATTGTTTTTCCTCTTTTACTATGCTAAGCCCCGTCTTTTCTAAAAATTCTAATTTATAACCATCTTTAATCGCTTTGCTAGTAAATGCTTCCCACTTATCTGGTGAGTATCCCAACTCAAATGTGTCGATGGTTTCTTGAGTAAATCCTCTTTCTTTAAAGTAGGTAAGCCCAATAGCTTTTCCTTCTTCTGTTTTTAATAAGGTGTTATGAAAATATTTTTTTGCATACTCACTTACTAAATAGTGACTTTCTCTCTCATCAGCTTGTTTTTTTTGGTCGTCTGTTTGTTCGGTTTCTTCAATCTCAATATTATATTTTTTTGCTAAATATTTTATTGCTTCTGGATAGGTAAAATGTTCATGTTCCATTAAAAATGAAACGACATTCCCTCCTTTACCGCTCGAAAAATCTTTCCAAATCTGCTTAACAGGCGACACCATAAAACTAGGGGTACGTTCATCACTAAAAGGGCTTAATCCCTTATAATTACTCCCCGATTTTTTTAACTGAATAAAATCGCCAATCACCTCCTCTAATCGAGCAGTTTCAAAGACGTTACTTATGGTGTTTTGTGAAATCAATTATTCAGTGTTCAGTGTTCAGTGTTCAGTGTTCAGTGTTCAGTGTTCAGTGTTCAGTGTTCAGTGTTCAGTGTTCAGTGTTCAGTGTTCAGTGTTCAGTGTTCAGTGTTCAGTGTTCAGTG